>JAZUQW010000078.1:0-5391 GCA_045605905.1 Eubacteriales bacterium | reverse complement strand
CAACAGACGAGATAGTTTGGACTTATGATAACAGTATAATAGTAACCATAAGGGTGGCAGAAGAACAGATATTTACCCCGGAGTATTTCCCTGAAGTGAATTGTATAAAGGTTTTGGTAATCGAAAAAAAGCCCTGCATATACGGCTATGAGTATGAGCTGATGCTTGTGTTTGACACCACAGCCGAGGGTTTTGATTGGCAAATATCAGAAGAAACTCTACTTGCAAAAGAGGGCGTGCTATATGTAAAGAATAACTATTTTTCATCGGATTATTGTAGAAGAAACTCTTCTATTACTTTGACTCATAGATATGAGACACTTGCTATTGGCGAAAAACTTGATGTGAAAATTAGTGGATGTAACTTGAATTTAAATATTTTTCCCATTGAATATATTGAATTTAAAATCAATCCCGAAGTAATAGACGAGAGCGCTTTTACAAAAGATTATTTTGCGGAATACGGTATAAGATTTTGGCCACAAGGCAGCAGATCAGAGGGGGCGCCTAGCGACAATCATTGGTATGTGGTGTATTATTACCCAATCAAAGACGGATTCACCGACGAAACCGGCTTTGATGCTGTAAATGAATATTTACGTCAAGTAACTGCACTTGCAAATATCGAGGGGGTGGAAAGGGTTGAGCTGTATAGCGAAGGGGTACCTCTGGGAGCTACATCCGACGAGACTTGGTTTATTGACAATGAGGATGTTGCATCTTTAACCATTTTTGACGATTATGACCCCCGTTATCCTTATGAAGGTCACGATATAACAGCAACAGTTACGGCGGAGGCAGCGGGAAAGGTGCATTTGACTTGTCAATATTATTTTTTCTGTACTTTGGAGAAAACTTGTGAAATAACCGTATACGACCAAGCAGATGTTAATAACGATGGTAGTGCAGACAGCCTTGATGCGGCGTATTTGCTTAAGTACGATGCAGGGATAATAGGTCAAGAAGCTTTGTATGACTATTATGGTATCATCACAGGTGACGTTAATTTAGACGGTTTGGTGGATAGCCTTGATGCGGCTTTGATTTTAAGAAGAGACGCGGGTCTATAATGACTTTGGGTTATATAGGTTGCATACCGAAAGGAGTTTAAGCAATGAAAAACGCAAAAAGAATAATAGCAATAGTAATGGCGGCGTTTATTCTTTGCCAAGGGTTTGCAGTAGTGTCGGCAGAGGACGGCACGGCAGCCACCCCAACGGACGAGATAGTTTGGACTTATGATAACAGTATAATAGTAACCATAAGAGTGGATGAGGCAAAGGTTTTTACCCCCGATGACTTCTCCGAGGTAGGTTGCGTTAAAGTTTTGGTAATTAGCAAAATTCCTCACGACACGGGTTATGAGTATGAATTAATGCTTATACTTGATGCTTCACTTGAGAAATATTATTGGGAAACAGCCGCTGAAGACTTGCTTGCAGAAGAAGGCATATTGTATGCTGAACGTAACTATTTAGTGTCCGATTACGGAAAAAGACACTCGTATATTGATTTGACACAACCCTGGGCCTCTATTCAGATAGGAGAAAGTGTTGACATTGAAATTGTATATTCAAGAATATATTACAATATTTTTCCTTTTGAATGGATAGAGTTTAAAGTTGACCCCGAAATAATAGATGAAAACGCCTTTACAAAAGACTATTTTGCGGAATACGGCATAAGGTTTTGGCCACAAGGCAGCAATTCAGAGGGTGCGCCAAGTGAAAACCATTGGTACAAAGCAATTTATGATCCGATAGAAAACGGATTCACTGACGAAACCGGCTTTGATGCCGTAAATGAATATTTACGGCAAGTAACTGCCCTTGCCAATGTCGAAGGGGTTAAGAGGGTTGAGCTGCATAGCGAGGGGCTCGCTCCCGGTAGTACCGATGTTGAAACTTGGCTTATAGATAATGAGGATGTGGCTACACTTGACCTTTCGGGTGGGTATATTCCGGAATATCATTATACCCCTTATGACCAAACGGCAACAGTAACAGGCATTGCGGCGGGTGAGGTTACTTTAACCTGTCAATACACTTTAAATACAACTATAGAGGGAAAATGCAGAATCACTGTATATGATCAAGCAGATGTTAATAACGATGGTAGTGCAGACAGCCTTGATGCGGCATATATGCTTAAGTACGATGCCGGTCTTATAGGCGAAGAGGATTTATGTAAAAATTACGGCGTAACATACGGTGACGTAAATCTTGACGGCGCAAGAGACAGTCTCGATGGGGCTTTGATTTTAAGAAGAGACGCGGGTTTATAATGACTTTGGGTTATATAGGCTGCATACCGAAAGGAGTTTAAGCAATGAAAAACGCAAAAAGAATAATAGCAATAGTAATGGCGGCGTTTATGCTTTGCCAAGGGTTTGCAGTAGTCTCGGCAGAGGACGGCACAGATGAAGCGCCTGTATGGAGCTTCGAAAACAGTATGCTTGTAACCGTAAGAGTTGACGAAGCAAGAAGCTTTACCCCTGCAGACTTCCCCGAAGTAGATTGTATAGAAGTTTTGGTAACGGAAAAAATCCCCTTTGATGGTGGTTACGAGTATGAGCTGATGCTTGTGCTTGATACCACAGCCGAAGGCTATACTTGGGATTCCACTGCAGAATCATTGCAAACTAAACCGCACATAGTAAGCACAGACAGAAATAGATATGCCCCCGATTACGATGAAAAAGGGCAGGTGTGTATACTAAACGAAACAGAATTGAATTTGAGGATAGGCGAAAGCGCCGAGTTGTTTACAGAACACGTAAGTTTGCTTTGTTTTTGGTCTGACCACGAATTGATAGGTATTATATTTGAGATAGACCCCGATATTATAGATGAGGTGACTTTACTTTCTGAAAGTCTTAAAGAGCATGGTATAAATGAATATTATACCTTTGAATCATATCACTGTTCAGATACTGAACCCGCAGGGCAAATAAGCGAAAGTCATCAGTATGTTTATTATTCTGATGATGTAAATTCCTGTGCAAGACTGATAACGCGTTTGTCTGCAGATCTCGGAATTAAGACAACAAGTCTGCTTTTTGAACAAGTGCCTACAGGAGAGCCTTATGGAGAGTATTGGACAGTTGGCAACGAAAGTATTGTAAATATGGGGCTGTCCGGCGGAGACAACGGCGGTTACGATTTTACCTATACGCCTATAGGACAAACAGCTACTGTTACAGGCTTAACACTCGGCACAACTACCGTAACAGTGGAAAGACGTGGTTATGGCGCAAGCGCATCAGCGGTATGTACAGTGACTGTCTATATGGCGGGCGATGTTAATAACGACGGTGGAACAGACAGCCTTGATGCGGCATATTTGCTTAAATATGATGCAGGTTTGCTTGATCAAACCCAATTGGATGTTGCAGAAGGCGACGTTAACGGCGACGGCAGGGTGGACAGTCTCGATGCGGCGCTTATTTTGAAATACGACGCGAGCATTGGATTTTAATAATAAATGTACAAAAGAACGGAGGAATTATATACGAAGAAAAATGTATTAATGATTTTCTTTTTGGATTTTTGTTTTTTGTATCAGTTTTAGGAAGTATATTTTTAATCAATGCAGTTGAAGTGGATGCTCAAGAGGAATCTATCGTTGGTTCTATAATTTTAGTTTGTTAAAAATAGTTGTTAAATAAAAACAAAAAACGATAGGGTTACCTATCGTTTTTGCTTATCATCGGGGTCCCCGAGAAGCCGTCAGGCTTCTTGGGGTGATTGTCGGGGTCCCCGAGAAGCCGTCAGGCTTCTTGGGGTGATTATCGGGGTGGGTTATAAAAGCCTATGCTTTTAATAATTCTTCCGCATAGCGGACGGCTTCCATAGCATCCTTTGCGTATTTATCCGCGCCTATTTTCGCCGCATACTCCTCGGTCAGCACCGCGCCGCCCACTATGGTTTTGCACCAAGGGGCTTTGCTTTTAAGCAGGGCTACGGTTTCTTCCATTGCGGGGACGGTGGTGGTCATTAACGCGCTTAAGCCCACAATGGGGGCGTGCAGCTCCACAGCCTTTTCCGCTATCGCTTCGGGAGGTACGTCCTTGCCCATATCCACCACATTAAAGCCGTAGTTCTCAAGCAACAGCTTTACTATGTTTTTGCCGATATCGTGGATATCGCCGCGGACGGTGGCAATTATAAACACGCCCTTGGCGGTTGTTTTTTCGCCGCCCGCCATGGAGGATTTTATTACCTCAAATGCCGTCTTTGCGGCTTCGGCGCTCATAAGCAGTTGGGGCAGGTACACGGTTTTGTTTTCAAATCCTATGCCCACGGTGTTAAGGGCGGGGATTATCTCGCCGTTTACAATATCCAAGGGAGGCAAAGTTTCAAGCAGGGCTTTTGTAAGCTCTGCTGATTTGTCCTTCAAGCCCTTTATTACTGCTCGCTGCAGCTCGGACCTATAGTCCTCTTTGGGCTTGGGGGCATCTTTTTGTGCGGCGGTGGCAGTAGTGGTAAAGCCATCTGCCGCTTCTATATACGCACCACAGTTGGGGTCCATTCCCTTAAGGGCGTTAAAGCAATAGTACGCTTTTTGCATATCTGCCGAGTACGGATTCATTATGGCGGCGGAAAGCCCGTTTTCCATAGCCAGGGTGAAGAAGATGCTGTTGACTGCGTCTCGGTTGGGAAGCCCGAAGGATACGTTGGAAACCCCAAGCACGGTATGACAGCCCAACTCTTCCCTTATGCGCTTTAGGGCAGAAAGAGTAACGGTTGCCGCCTTGTTATCGGCGCTTACGGTCATTGCCAAGGTGTCAAATACAATATCCTTTTTTTCTATACCGTATTCTGCGGCGGTGGCGAGTATGCGTTTTGCTATCTCAAATCTGCCCTCTGCCGTATCGGGTATGCCGTTTTCGTCTAATGTAAGAGCGGTTACCACGCCGCCGTATTTTTTAACCAACGGGAATACGGCGTGCATGCTTTCCCACTTGCCGTTTACAGAATTTATCATCGCCTTGCCGTTATAGCAGCGCAATGCAGCTTCCATCGCAACGGGGTCGGCGCTGTCTATCTGCAATGGCAGGTCTATTATTGCCTGTAACTCACAGACTGCGGCGGTAAGCATTTCTTTTTCGTCTATTTCGGGCAGACCAACGTTCACGTCCAATATATGCACGCCTTTTTCCTGTTGGTTAACACCTTCGGAAAGAATGTAGTCCATATCCTTTTCCGCAAGCGCTTGCTTAAACCGCTTTTTACCGGTGGGGTTGATGCGCTCGCCTATAAGCAATGGCTTTTCGCCAAAAGACACGGCGTGTGTGTATGAGGAAACTACCGTTTTTGTTTTCTTTTCTGTTGGCGACGGGGTAATGGAAGCGCTGTGCTCGCAAAGTGCCTTTATATACAAGTCGGATCG
>JAZUQW010000077.1:0-4140 GCA_045605905.1 Eubacteriales bacterium | reverse complement strand
ATCATTCTCAAACCGACGGAAGGGAGGCAAAATAGTTATGGTGCGTAATTTAGAAGAGCTTAAAAAACGCTATAACTTTGGCTCTGTTTCCCACGGAAAAGGTCCCGGCGGTCCTGGCAGAGGCGGTCCGGGCAGAGGTCGCCCCACGGGCAAACCAAAAAGCTCCTTTGGTACGATAAAGCGTTTGCTTAAATACCTTTCGGTATATAAGTTAAGATTTGTGTTTGTTTTTATGTGCCTTATCACAACGACGGTAACAAATCTTATCGGTTCTTATATGTTGGCGCCCATTCTTGACAAAGTGGCAGGGGAGAAAGCCAACAAAACTAATTTTGGTGACAAGCTTATAAACGCACTTGCAGATATCCTCAAGCCTATTGTGTCTCTTTTGGCGGGCGAAGGTGCATCAGAAACTATCAGTTATGTGCTTACCGCCCTTGTGATTTTAGCAATAATTTATCTTGTGGCAATTGTATGCACTTATTTACAGCAAAAACTGCTTATCGGTATATCTCGTAGTGCAATCCAACGCATTAGAGATGAGCTTTTCGATAAGGTTCAGTCATTGCCGCTTAAGTATCACGATACAACCACTACCGGCGAAACTATGAGCCGCTTTACCAACGATGTAGATAATATCGGTATGATGTTCGACTCTACAGCGGTAAGCCTAATTTCCGGTGCGGTAACTTTGTTGGGTACTCTTTGCCTTATGCTGTATCTAAATCCTTTGCTTACGCTTATAACCGTTATTTTTGTCCCTGTCTTTGCTTTGGGCGGCGGTAAAATAGCAAAACGCAGCGGTAAGTATTATTCCGCACAGCAGGCGGCGCTCGGCTCTGTTAACGGATATATAGAAGAATCCGTTGCAGGCCAAAAAGTAATAAAAGTGTTTAACCACGAGGATGAGTGCATTAAGGAGTTTGAGCTTCTTAACAACGACCTCAAAGAAAAGCAAACAAACGCAATGTTTTATGGCGGCATTATGGGGCCTATTATGGGCAATATAAGCAAATTAAGCTATGCAATCACTGCGGGTGTTGGCGGCATTTTGTGTTACCTTACATATACAGGTGATATAACAAGTGCTTCTATGCTTGCTCTTACTATTGGTGAGCTGACTGTGTTTGTACAATACACAAGCCACTTTGCCCGCCCCATAAATGAAATTTCCATGCAGATGGCAAATATCTTTTCGGCTCTTGCGGGTGCAGAACGCGTGTTTAAGATAATGGACCTGCCTGAAGAGCCCGCAGACAAGGAAAACGCCCAAGATTTTGCACAAAACGGTATTAAGGGCCATGTAATCTTGGATAACGTTTCCTTTGGTTATACCGAAGAAAAAACGGTGTTAAAGAACATATCGCTTTACGCAAAGCCGGGGCAAAAAATAGCCTTTGTCGGCTCTACCGGCGCGGGTAAAACCACAATAACCAACCTTCTCAACCGTTTCTATGACATCAACGAGGGTAAGATTACCATAGATGGCGTGGATATTAAGGATATAGAAATGGATGTGTTACGCAAGAACATTGCCATGGTATTGCAAGACACCCACCTGTTCACGGGTACGGTAAGAGAAAATATCCGTTACGGCAGGCTGGATGCAACCGATGAAGAGGTAGAGCAGGCAGCAAAGACTGCGTACGCTCACAGCTTTATAATGAGGCTTTCGGAAGGGTATGACACGATGATCGAAGGCGACGGTGCAAACCTCTCCCAAGGGCAGCGACAGCTTCTTAACATAGCCCGCGCCGCTTTAAGCAAAGCTCCCATTCTTGTGCTTGACGAGGCTACAAGCTCTGTAGACACTCGTACCGAGCGACACATAGAGCGCGGCATGGATGCTCTTATGGAAGACAGAACCACCTTTGTAATTGCACATCGCCTATCCACTGTACGCAACTCCAACGCCATAATGGTGCTTGAGAAGGGCGAGATAATAGAGCGTGGCGACCATGACGATTTGCTTGCGCAAAAGGGTAGATATTACGAGCTTTACACAGGAATGAAAGAGCTTGATTAATAAGCAACTCATCCCAAAAAGTCGTCATGCTTTTGGGAACCCCAACAATAAAACCCCGCCCATTGCATATTTTCAGTCTGCAATGGGCGGGGTTGTTTATATGGTCTTATAGCATTTTGTGCTTACTTAAAACGGTAAAAGCTATTATTTCCTTTTGTTGTCTATATGTGGCGTTAGTCAAGCTTTTCAAAGCATTTTAGTATGCTGTCAGCTTCAGCGGCGGATTGTGCAGCAACGAGAATCATAACTGCGTGTCCATCTTGCTTGCGTACATAAAAGCGCAGTGTGGCGCCAAAATATTTGCTTTCGCAAAAACTATATTCTTCCCCTGCAATGGTCGCCTCTGAAACTTTTGAATTGATAAATTGGCTGTTAAAATCTTTAATTAATTCTTCTTCGGTGTTCTTAACAGCTTCGCTGGAAAAAAGTATAGCCACGCGAGGTATCTCTTCGTTGACGGATGCATATCCAACTTCAAAAAGCGGGTCGAGATCTTCATATTCTTTGTATACTTCGGAGCTTCCTTTTTCCATTCCTTCAGGGGGAGTAAATTTGAAGCCTGCCCATTCGTTGGTATAAACTCCGTCTTCATAAACGCCTTTGGTGTAGGGTGTGGACAATATTGCTCCTACTATGCCGATAACTACGAATACTGCTATAACTATAAGGAATATCTTTAAAACCTTTTTGCTCTTTTTGGGTGGCTCCGCTGTGTTAACTTGGTTTTCGGTAGGCATTTGCTGCCAAGGGCCTCCTTGAGTGGCATTCACTTGTGCGGCGGTCTGTTGCCATGGTGTGTTTGTTGCGCTCTGTGCAGGGAATGCATAGCCGCAAGATTTACAAGTACTTTCGTTGCTTTCACAGATCGTTCCGCAAGCGGGGCAAGTTTTGTTTTCCATATTATTTTACTCCTTTCATATTAAAACTACGGCAGGTTTCTGCCGTAGTTTATAATCAGTATGTTTTATACTTTGTGAAATGTAACTATTTCGCCGTCTTCTTCAACCTCAAGAGTAGCGCCGTTTACCGTGTATTTAAGCTCAAAAGTTTCGTTTTCATTAGTAACAAATATTACACCGTCAGAAGTATACCATTCAGCTTCACCGGTCACTGTTTCGCCATCATAAGCGGCTGTAATTGTGAGCGCACCACCGTTTTTTATGTTCCATGTCAGATCAAGGCTTTCACCGTCTTCTTCGATTGAAGTTGTCCAAGTGCCGATAAGAGCGCTGTCGTAAGAACCATCTGCATCCCCACCGTTGTTAGTATTGCCGCTATCGGGGGTAGTGCTTACTTGTGTATCACCGCCGTTGTTGGTGTCGCCGTTGTTGCCGCCAATACCACCAAGACCACCAAGACCGCCATTGTTGGTGCCACCGTTGTTTGCGTCGCCGTTGTTGGTGCCGCCGTTGTTGGTGCCGTCGTTGTTGTCACCTGCTGTAGATTCTGTCTTTTTGTCATCGGAACTGTCGGATTTTTTCTCATCACCGCAAGCGGTAAATACGCTTGCTACCATAAAAATTGCCAGAAGGATTGCCAAAAGTTTTTTCATTTTCTTTCTCCTTTTTGTACATACCGACTTCCTACAAAAAGCGCAGTACATCAGCATGAATATTTTTATTGTGTGTATATTATACAACAACAAAAGGTTGTTGTCAATAACAAAATACAGGTGTTTTACAAAACAACAAAGTGTTGTTAAAATTGATTTGGGTGATACAATATGGTAGCAAATCTTAAACTTTTACGCACTAAACATGGCGTAAGCCAACAACAACTTGCAAGAGCATTGGGTGTAAGCCAACAATCAATTAACAAATACGAAAACCACGGGGTAGAGCCCGACATATCCACTCTTATTGCTATGGCTCGGTATTTTGATACCACGGTGGATTATTTGATTGGGAATACATCTGATCAGAATCACACGACCGCTTGCAGGGTGGAAAGTCTTTCAACAAACGAAGCAAAGCTTTTGGAAGTTTACCGTTTGCTTGATACCCGAGGTAAAATGTGTGTTTGGAATTTTATTGAAACATACAACAAATGAAATTAAGAGTTGTAAAAATATAAAACAACAATCACCCCAAGAAGCCGTCAGGCTTCTTGGGGGC
>JAZUQW010000076.1:0-12088 GCA_045605905.1 Eubacteriales bacterium | reverse complement strand
TCAACGCCCTGACCTATTCTTATAGGTCCGGCACCTAAAACTATAAGTTTTTTCTTGTCAGTGAGTTTAGAAGCATTGGTGCCAACATAAGAAGAATAAAAATACGGTATATAAGCATTTGTATGACAAGTGTCAACCATCTTGTATACAGGGAAAATATTATTATCTTTTCTAAAATTCCAAACTGCTATTTCATCAACGTTCCAAAGTTTAGAAATAAATTTATCGCTAAAACCAATCTTTTTCGCTTCTATGGTACAAGCCTTGTCAAAAGGAGACGCCTTGATTCTTGCTTCCGTATCAACGATACTCTTTATAGATTCCAAAAAGTACGGTGTAATACGTGTAATTTCCGCAATGACGGCAACACTCTCGCCACGGCGAAAAAGTTCTGAAATCGCAAAAATATTGTCGTCCTTAAACTCAGTTATATAAGCCTTCAATTCATCAACAGAATAACCATCAAATTTGGGCAGATGAAAATGGCTTGCACCAATTTCTAAAGAGCGGACAGATTTCAATAGACATTCTTCCAAAGTTGAACCGATGCCCATTACCTCGCCCGTAGCTTTCATTTGCGTACCGAGAGAGTTAGAAGCAGAGGCAAACTTATCAAAAGGGAATCTTGGAAGTTTGGCTACAATATAATCAAGCTTGGGTTCAAAAGCTGCAGTAGTGTTGGCAACCGCAATTTCTTCAAGCGCCATGCCAACGGCAATTTTAGCAGTAACTCGTGCAATAGGATATCCACTTGCTTTAGAAGCTAAAGCAGACGAGCGGGATACTCTGGGGTTAACTTCTATAAGGTAGTATTCACTGCTATTAGGATTAAGTGCAAACTGAACATTACAACCGCCCTCAATTTTAAGCTCTCTTATAATTTTAATTGCGCTGTCGTTGAGCATTTTTAAATCATGCTCATTAAGTGTAAGAATTGGGGCAACAACAATAGAATCGCCGGTGTGCACACCTACGGGATCTATGTTTTCCATACCGCATATTGTTATTGCGGTATCGTTAGAGTCACGCATTACTTCAAACTCAATTTCTTTATAGCCTTTTACGCTTTTTTCAACAAGCACTTGATGCACAGGAGAAAGTTTAAAAGCGTTTAAACCAATTTCTATCAATTCTGCTTCGTTATTTGCAAATCCACCACCGGTCCCACCCAATGTAAACGCAGGGCGCAAAACAACGGGATAACCTATTTTTTCCGCCGCAGCTTTGGCTTCATCAAGACTGTATGTGATTTCTGAAGGAATGGTCGGCTCACCTATCGAAGCGCAAAGTTCTTTAAACAACTCTCTGTCTTCTGCACGCTCTATACTGGCACTGCTTGTTCCAAGCAACTCAACACCGCATTCTTTCAAAACGCCCTTGCGTTCAAGCTGCGTTGCCAAATTCAGACCGGTCTGACCGCCAATACCCGGAACTATAGCATCGGGTCTTTCATAGCGCAATATTTTCGCAACATACTCAAGAGACAACGGCTCCATATAGACTTTATCAGCAATAGCGGTGTCTGTCATTATCGTGGCAGGATTTGAGTTGCATAACACAACCTCATATCCCTCTTCCTTCAAAGCGAGGCACGCTTGTGTCCCTGCATAGTCAAATTCTGCTGCTTGTCCGATTACGATGGGACCGGAACCGATTATAAGAATTTTTTTAATATCTGTTCTTTTAGCCATAATATTTCTCCCAACAAAAGGTTATTTTACGTAAACAAATTCACCGTCATAAACTGTGGCAATACATTCCCCGAAAACCTTGTGTCCTTGAAAGGGTGTAGCTTTACCCATTGACAAAAAGCTTTTGGGGTCAATAACATAAGTTTTATTCAAATCCCATACGGTACAATCTTGCCCCATTTCAATGCCAAAACGCTGCCTAGGATTGATTGCCATAAGTTTTATAAGTTTTTCAAGACTTATTATTTTTTCTTCTTTTACTAATCTTGTATACATGATTGGGAATGCAGTTTCTAAGCCAACTACACCAAAAACGCTTCCTGAAAGCCCTCTATTTTTTTCTTCAAACGAATGCGGCGCATGGTCAGTAGCTATCATATCAATTGTGCCATCAACAATTCCCTCTAAAAGCGCATACCTGTCTTCAGGAGAGCGCAAAGGAGGGTTCATCTTAAAACGACCGTCTTCCTGAAGATGAGAATCGTCAAGCGTCAAATAATGTGGTGCTGTTTCGCAAGTAATATTAATTCCTTGTTTTTTTGCATTTCGAATAAGCTCAACGCTTTCTTTGGTGGAGATATGACAAACGTGGTATGCGCATCCGATTTCCTTAACCAATTCAATATCACGTTTAATTTGGAGGTACTCACTTTCTGAACAAATACCTTTATGACCATTCGCTGCTGCGTAAGCACCATCATGAATATACCCGCCGTGTAACAAAGAATTATCTTCGCAATGCGCAACAATGATCTTATTGAGGGATTTAGCCTTAAGCATTGCATTTCTCATTAGCTCTTCTGACTGTACACCTCTTCCATCATCAGAAAAAGCAATAACGCTATCGTACATATCCTCCATATTACTTAAAATAGCTCCTTGCTGTTTTACGGTTATTGAACCATATGGAAGGGTTTGGATGATAGAATCTTTATCTATAATATCTTTCTGAATTTTTAGGTTATCCAGACTATCAGGTACCGGGTCAAGTTTCGGCATTGTGCAAACAGTCGTATAACCGCCACGTGCCGCCGCAGCGCTACCTGTTTTTATTGTTTCTTTATAAGAAAAACCCGGCTGACGAAAATGCACATGCACATCGCAAAAGCCGGGAAAAATGAAATATTCAGAAAAAGCGGCAAAAAGTCTGCCACCGGAAATTTTTGATAACAGTTCTGAAGCATTAAATGTTGAAGCTATATTTGTTTTATGCATCATTTTGCTCATAACTATGCTCCTTAAAAAAGTCCTGCCTATTCGGCAAGACCACAAAAAAACAGACACATTATACGCGCCATACTATTTACCCTTGCCGACATCACGGTATCGAACTTAAAGATATTCTGCTCTTTAATGTTAACACATACAAAGTTTTATGTCAACACATAAAACAAACAATTTTATAAAAAAACATAAAATACTTTTACACACATCAAACAACAAAACTTAAGGCAACCACATAACATGGTTGCCTTAAATCTAAACGCATAAACCGATATATTAACCGGTAACACCGGTCCTCTCGATACCTTGTACAAGTTTCTTCTGTCCAAAAAGGAAGATAATAACAAGAGGTATGAGTATAAGAATACCAACAGCATTCTGAATAGCAAGCGCATAGTCGTTTGCAATTTGTGCATAGTCTGTAAACCAACGCGCCGCTGTGGGTGTTTTTTGAACTTCATCAAGAATTTGGTTAAAGAACACATAATCAGAATTGGCATAAAGCATCTTGGTATAAAACCTATCTGTCCACTGCCAAGAGAAGGTAAAGATAAACACTGTAACCATCATAGGAATAGACATAGGTACTATTATCTTCCAGAAAGTACGCATTGTACCGGCACCGTCAACATAAGCTGCCTCTTCAAGCTCATCAGGAACGCCTTTATAGAACTGACGCATCATGAAAATGTACAAACCATTTCTATATCCGATTGCACCAAATGAAAGCAACGCTATCGGCCAATTGGAAGAAAAGAATGAATCAGAAGTGGGGTTAAGAAGGTTAACGCCCAAAGGAAATCCCCAAATTTTGAAGTCCTGGAAGAAGAATCTCATAGTGGACTGCATCGTCTTATGAGGGATTACGAGGGTTACGATAACGAACAAGAATAACAAAGACTTACCTTTAAAATTAAACTTGGAAAAACCGTAACCAACAAGAGAACACATTAGCATTTGAACGACACCGCAGAACAATGCTACCATACCTGTGTTTAGGGTTGCTTGCCAAAAAGATGTTTCGTTAATAATCATCTTATAAGTATCTAAAGTAGGATACTTAGGAACAAGCTTAACTGTTACATCTACGAAATCTTCACCCGACATCAAAGAGGTTGAAATCTTTGAATAATAAGGGAAAAGTATTACGTAAGATATACCAATCAGTAACGCATATCTGAACAACGCCCAGAAAAACTTTTTAACTGCAAAGAGGGTCAGATACTTGTACCTAAAACGGGCCCAACGGGATATGTTTTCATCAAACTTTACATTCTTTTTAGAATAATTAGGTCTGTCGAAAGAATCCATAATCTACTTCCCCCTTTCTTAATCTCTGCGTTGATAGAATACGTACGCCGATATGATACCGGCTACCGCACCAATGATCAACAAAATCACCAAGAAATACATCCACGACATAGACATCGCCAATGATAAATTAGTCGTACCAGAGGTTTCGTTAATTTCGGTAATATACCTCATAACATTGTTGGATTCTGTGGTAAATGCATCGATTATAGTATAAATTGCATTAACAAGAATCATAGGACTTATCATTGGGAACGTAATCTTCCAAAATGTTTCCCAAGAAGACGCACCCTCAATATAAGCAGATTCGTAAATAGCAGGAGCGATCGATTGCAAACCCGCAAGGAATATCAACATTTGAACACCGGAACGATTGATAATGCCATAAACATCATTAACAAGACCGGTTACATAATTAACCAAGCCTTGACCAACGGCCATATTGGCAAAAAAGCGCTGAACGTCAATTTGATTAATTATCTCAGCACCAGCAGAAGCAGCCTGACCGGCTTCATCGCCGGAAGAAATAGCGCCCATGCTTTCAGTCATAGAGTTTGCAGCAATATCGATGTACTCAATAATACCGGTAGAAACTATAACAGGAATAAAGAATATGGCTCTGAACACTGCCCTGCCGCGCATCTTTTGATTCAAAATAATTGCAAGGAATAAGGAGAAAATTACAATAGCGGGTACATCCAAAAGCAAATCAAGAAGGTTTGTTCCCAGCTCTTGCAAAAATCTTACGTCCTCGCCCGTAAATGCATCTTTATAGTTTTGAAAACCAACATAATTGTATGCAACAGGCTGAACGGTTGCGTCTATCTGACTAAAACTTATTCTCAAGGATTCAATAATCATTGGGAGGTAGATAAAAGCAAAACCCAAGATAAAAGGTAATACAAATATATACCCCATTCTTGCTCTACGCTTTTCCAACGATTTTGACTTGCGTCGTTTAGCCGGACTGGTTAACGAAGAAACTGTTATTCTGTTTTTCATATTTTCCGGCCTCCTTACTCATTTGTTACCAACGTTCCGTCTTTGAAAACTAAAACGCCAGAAGCACCTACGGTATGAATACCTGCATCACGATAAGTAAAAGCTTCATCGTTATAATTGACAACTATAGAATAACCGTTATCGTATGTAACACGAGCAACGTTATAATAATCATCGAGGAATTCATGCTTAACAATTTGGCTATACTTTACATTACTCAACACATCATTAATCTGATGATATGTGTTGTATATATCTTCAAGCCAAATGCTGTATCTAACGGAGTAATACTTTGAATAAGTTCCACTGTTTTTCAAATCAGAAGTGTTCTGTACTGCAACTATAAAGTAAGGTACAGCACCACTTTCAATTGTCTTTAACACAGACGCCTGATAGTCGCCGGCAAGATTCAATGCGGAGCCCGCGTACTCAACAGAACCGTGAAGAACCATGCTATAGAATGGAATCTCAGTAGACGTATACCTAAGCATAGAATCTTCAAGAGGAACATCCAAAATTAGGTCTGCATATTTTACTGTAAAAATATTACCGCCGGAAAGCATTACGTTTTCGTTTTGTTTACTTACTTTTTCAAGCAACCTATCAACAAGCACTTTAGAGTCTTCTCTGTTGAGAGGATCATCTTCATTAAAGTCAGAATTCAAACTAGAACCTAATGTGGAAACAGAAATACCGCCAACATTATAACTCTTATATTCAGAGAAAGTAGAGTCATAGAAATGCATCATTCTGTTTGTAGAGATAACGCCTTGAACACTATATTCATAAGACTGATATATGGGATTATATACCTTCTTAAAGGACTTACGGTCGTCTATAGTGCGTGCTAAATCGTCATCAGAATCAAATCCGTCAAACATTTCATCCACTCTGGAATAAGAAAAGTCAAAATCGGGATAAAGTACAACATTGTTATCTTTACAATATGAAATCAAGCTCTTAAAATCTTCTTCGCCACCAAGCGCATCTTCAATGCTCACACCGCTGGGAACATTATAGTCAAGACCGCCATCCAACCAACCGTTGAGTTTTACAACTATATTATTGATAGGGAGCGCAACATCATCACCTTGTAATTTTCCAACAATGTTTGTCTTAATGTCATCAAAGGTTGTCAATGCCTGCATTTTAGAGTAAGGAACACCTAATATGCGTGCTGTTGTTTCTATAGCGCCTAAAGTTTCGATAACCAAAGGTATATCGCTATCATCCTTTGTGTCCATTAATGATATGGTCTCTTTATCAATAAGATATTGACGCAGAGTATTCGCCATAGCAGAATAGCTTGTATCTGTCTCATCGAGAATAAATATTCTCAATCTGTAGTTGCGAGTATATTTGCGCTTCGCTTCAACGGTCCACATTGTAGAGCCGCTGGAGATACCGCCGCTAAGACTATATTGGTCAGTAGGACGGGGGTTAAACTTTGTATATGCTTGCAAATATGGATGAGCGTTAGACGCACAGTTTACGGAAATATCCGCAAGAGACTCACCCTCTTCAACATACGCAAGATAACCGGAAGCAGTTTTTTTGCCTAACTCATCTGTAACAATTTCTGTCATACCAAAAACAGGGAGTCTGGCATCTTCGTTATTTGCACCAGAAATCGTAGAAAACGCATAGTCCTGACCGTATGCGGTTGTAACCAAAGTAAATGTTTGAGAACGCGCATCGGAGAAATCGATTATCGCGCCGGAACCATCGGGATACAAAGCAAAGCCTTCATTATTGATATCACCAGCGCCTGCATAAGGAAGAAGGAACACATCGTTAAGCTGGAAAGAAGAAGCATCAAATCTAATATTACCGGCGGAACAACGTACTGCCATACCGTATTCGTCAAAAGTATACTCTATTGCTAATTTAAAAGAAGCGGGGGCTTCGGTAGCAACAGTGTACCCTGTTTCAGCATGGTCTTCGTCTAACTGTTCATAGGAATAATCGGTATATTCAGATATCCAGCCTTCTAAATCTTCAAGCATTTTACCCATACCTGTTTTTACGTCATACAAATAACAGGTACCCAAACGTTCAACGGCATTAACTATATATTCAGGCTGACCGGAAAGATCTGCTTTCGTATAAGGAACATATTTAGCTTCTGCTTTTTCTGAATAGAATATATAATCAGAATCCGAAGGATATGCAGCGCGCAATCCTGTTTTAACCTGTTCCATCAAAGCGTTATACTTTGCTTCTGTTATAAAGAAAGGAACAAGATATTTAACAGCCTGCTCACCTACGGCATACTCAACTCTGGCACCGTTTTTGATGCCGGAAATCTTTATCTGATCATAGAGAGCCGATTCTTCAAAACTATAGTATTTTTCAGCAACACCATTATCGGTATATTCGATAATTAGCTGAGAATAAAGCTGGGCTTTTATAGAAGTAGCAGCAGTAGATGCACCAACACTGTAAGGATTTGTTGCCCACTTACCACAATAATCATAGATCCAAGCTTCGTTTCCATCAAAATCTGTAATAGCTTTTTCAAGATAATCTGGATGAACATCTGCGTAGCCATCGCCGTCACGATCGACAAGCTTTAAACATACAAGCTCACCGGTAGAATCGTCTACATAAAGCGCATAAGATGCAGCTTCCATGCTTAAAACTACCTTTTCATCAACCGTATCAAAAGAGTCAACAGAAGGATAAATTAGTTTCATAGAAGCAATATTGCCACTATTAACATCGGCTGTGGGACCTTCAGCATAAATGCGCTCAACAACACTAGCGTAGGGAGCTGACATATATGCAGCTTCCAAGCTATCCCACTTATTTGTTTCTTCTTCGTCGGCAGCTGAAGCTACTAAACAACCGCAGAAAGGCAAACACATCGCTATAACAACCATTACAGCAATTACGGTAAATAACTTATTCATTTTCATAATTACTTACCTACCTTTCCAAAATTCTCTTTTAGTTTCTTGATGCCCTTGCTTATCAAAGCTAAAACAACAATTACTGCTATCAAAGCACCTATTACAATCGCAATGTTGAGAGGCTTAGAGAAGAACTCGCTGATGCTATCAATGCTGCCCCTAAGTTTAAGCTCAACAAAAATCGTATAAACAAAGGAAGCGATTTTTTGTACAAGGCTAGTAAACAGTATGCCGATGAACATTATGAAGGCCATACCAATAATACTACCCAAAATTGTAACAAGGTTCTTAAACAAGCCATAGTCATGAATTACCATAACACCAAAGAACAAAAGCATAAACGCCCAAACAAAACCGAACGTTGTAAGAAGGTTTACAAGTCCTTGTTCATCGATAACGGTAAAATTAGATGCAAACACAGAAGGAACAATTGTCAAGGGTAAAGGAAGCAACGCGTAACATGTTGTTATATACACGTCTTTTAAGCTGCCTTCGCCTTCGAACAACGTTGTTAAGCACCAGTTTGCGCAAACCCAAAGAGCAACGGGTAACAATACAGACAAAATTGTCATCATAATGTTTGCGCCTTCATTATAAGGATCGTACAAATACCCCTTACCCATGGATTGGTAAACAAATGCCAGTACCGTAACAACCAACAAAGTTGTAGCTCCTTTTATAGAACCACGTTTTTCATGTTTTAAATCCCAGAAGCCATCGAAAGGATGGGTCAATATATGAAACGCATAGAACACTTCTTCTTTTAAAGAACGCTTCTCTTTGTATACCAAGCCCTTTTTATTGACCTTGGATATATATTTCATACATTTACTGAGAAGTATGAAGAAAATAACAACTGCAAAAGGAATGAAATATACGTACTTTTCGATCCATTGTTTACGCAAAGCCGCATATGCTACTGAATAATTCTCTGTGTCATAAGCGAGCTTACAATACTTCATAGACTCTTCATACTCACCATCACGATACAAGCTTTGTGCAATACCTATATAAGCACTATCGTAATTATTGTTGTGCTGAAGAATGCTCTTATAGTATTCAACAGATAAATCATAATTTTGGTCTAACGTATTCTGCAACGCCGCTGCGACAAGATCACCATATTCAGTTCTTTCGTATACGGTAATTATATTCAAGTCACTAAGAACCAAAATTTTTGTACCCTGATAGGCAATAGCGTTAAAGGAAGTACCTTGCCCTATTTGTTCACCTTTATCACCAAACGCAAACAAAAGGTTACCATTATTATCATAGGTAAATATGCGGCTGCGCTTCTGGTCAATTATGCTCCACATACCAGATGGCCCAAGAGCTACGTCAACAATTACAGAAGCACCCGTAACAGAGTTTTCTGCGGTTGCTATAACGTTAACATCAACCTCACCAGAAGGAGGATAGAAGCCATTACGACGCATAACGTCACTACCGTTAGGATTGAGTTTCTTAACGGGAGCATAGTCTGCTGACTTATCGCGTGCAGTTATGGCCTCCTGTTGCTTTTCGGCATCGATAGACGATGTGGTAACATACAAAAAGCCTTCTGTATCAATGGTTATATTGTTATACTCGGTAGGAACAAACTTTTCACCGGCAGCAATTTGTTCATCACTTAGGAACAAAGAACGCCACAAAATTGTAAATGCATTATAGGAAACCTTTTGGGGACCTATAAAATTGTTAAAAGAACCGTCTCTGTTAAGAGAAATTACGCCATAGTTAGTACTTTGGGAAACAACATATACACGACCTGCTTGGTCAGCAGCAACTGCGATAGGAGTATAAATGCTGTTTTCGGGCATAACATCACTGGAAGGTTCCGGAACGATGCTTACAAAATTACCAAGTTTATCAAAAATAACAATTCTTTTATTCTTTGTGTCAGCTACATAAATTTCCGTTTCAGAAACATATAAACCTGTAGGCCCAGACAACTGATCGGGAACACCCTCATCGTTAGTAAAAGAACTTATGATAAACTTTAAAGCATAGTTTTTATCAAGAACTTTGATGTTGTTCTTAATGGAGTCAGAAAGGTATACATTCTGTTCATCATCAGTACAAACATCTTCAATAGCGCCAAAGCTTGCTGCGTCAAGAGTGATAGCGCCAGAACTATACAAGCTGCTTGCGTTCTTATTAGCGCCTGACTCAAGCTTTTTAGCTACAGAGTTAGAAGTAATCAGAGAAGAAGATACATACGCATGAGGGCTTTGTACCATCTTGCCGTTTACATCATAAGTATAAGTTGTGTAAGGAACTATTGCACTTGCCGAAATACTGCCAAGAAGCATAACGATGCAAAACGACAATGCAAGTATTTTGATTAATCGCTTATTCATGTTATCCTCCTTTTTAGTCTTTCATACCGGAAGTAGACATAGTTTGAATTACGTTACTTTGTGTGATAATAAATACAATTATAGGAACTATCATTGTAACAACAGTAGAAGCTGCAGAAGCACCCGCTCTTGCTATACCCGCAGATACAACTTGGCTTATTGCGTAGTTAAATGTTTTAAGCTGTTCACTGTAAATATAAGTACTGGAACCACTATTCCACAAGCCGTTAAAAGCGAAAATTATCAAAGTTACCCATGCAGGCTTAACCATCGGCATTGCGATAGTCCAGAAAATTCTCATTTCGCTTGCACCCTCAAGCCTTGCCGATTCCAAAACAGGGTCAGAAACCGAAGTCTCCATAAATTGCTTCATCAAATACAAACCGTACGTTGTACACCAAGCTGGAACAATAATTGCCCAATATGTATCAATCATACCAAAAACTGACATTGTGATAAAGTTTGTGATACCTGTTACAGTAGAGTTGAACATCAATGAATATACAACTATCTTGAAGAAGAACTTTCTACCCGGAAAAGCAATTTTTGCAAGGGCGTATGCTGCCAACGAAGAAAACAATACGTTACCAGCGGTACCCAACACAGAAATAAACACTGTATTAAAAATGTAACGGGAGAAAGGAACCCACGCATCGCCTAACATACGGAACAAGTCCTTATAGTTTTTAGCTGTAGGATTCTCAACGAAAACTCTAGGCGGGAAACGCCATAATTCGTCAAGCGGCTTAAGGGATTGAGATATAGCGTAAACCATAGGAAAAACCATTATTACACCGAACAACGCCAAAAACACAAATATGCCGAAGTCGCCGCCAGCAGAACGATTTAAACGCTTTGGTTTGTCGCCCTTCTTTTGAGCTCTGGTCAATTTTTTCGCCATAACTAATTACGTACCCACCTTTCTCATCATTTTTGTTACAAGAGCGTTAGCGCCAACCATCATCAAAAACAGTATGGTTGCGATTGCAGACGCGTACCCCATCTCAAAACGGGAGCCACCATAGTCCTGCAGGTGGTGCATTATCGTGTGAACACAATAATCGGGGCTCGGGAAGCCAACTAAAGCTGTTATAACTGCACCGAAACCAAAAGAGTTTGTAATCGCCAAAATCGCACCAAGCATAAGCTGAGGCTTCATTGTAGGCAATGTAATATACCAAAGCTCCTGAAAACGATGCTTGATACCGTCTACCGCACCGGCCTCATACAAAGATTTGTCAACAACTTGGAAGCCTGCGATAAAAGTAAGGAAAGAAGTACCAAGGCTGGTCCACAATGCAACTACAATTACCAAAGGGAATATGTAATCAGTATCTTGGAACCATAAAACTGGTGAATTGATAAAGCCTAATTGCATTAACCAAGAATTTACCAAACCATATTGGTCGCCTGAAAACAATAACGTCCAAATGAGGTAAACGTTACCTGCTATAGAAGGAGCGTAGAATATAAGTGTTACAAACGCTCTAACCTTAGGCTTAAGTTCATTAATAAACCACGCGATAAACAGTGAAAGCAAGTAAGAAACAGGACCTGTTATACACGCAAATATGAAAGTATTTTTAAT
>JAZUQW010000075.1:0-3980 GCA_045605905.1 Eubacteriales bacterium | reverse complement strand
GGTTCGTTTTGAACGAAAAAATATAAAAATATACAAAAATTTCGGAGAACTTTTCTCCGAAATTTTTACTTTATAGTAACCGTATTTTCTTTTTTCGTGTTCTGTGCCTTTGTCAGCGGTCTGAGGGGCTGCAAAACAGCCCCTCTTGATATATAACTTAATTATTCGTCGATATCGATAACAACGCCGGAACCAACGGTTCTGCCGCCTTCACGGATAGCGAAACGAAGACCCTTTTCGATAGCGATGGGGGTGATAAGTTCAACCTTCATATCTACGTTGTCGCCGGGGAGGCACATTTCCTTTTGAGCAGGAAGGGTGATAACGCCGGTAACGTCGGTAGTTCTGAAGTAGAACTGAGGACGGTAGTTGGAGAAGAAGGGCTTATGACGGCCGCCTTCTTTTTCGGTAAGAACGTAAACCTGACCAACAAACTTTGTGAAGGGCTTGATGGTGCCGGGTTTAGCAAGAACCTGACCACGTTCGATCTCGGTCTTCTGAACGCCACGGAGCAAACAACCGATGTTGTCGCCTGCTTCTGCAGAGTCAAGGAGCTTACGGAACATTTCTATACCGGTAACAACGGTGGAACGAGCTTCGTCCTGGAGACCAACGATCTCAACAACGTCGTTAAGCTTAACGGTACCACGTTCAACTCTACCGGTGGAAACGGTACCACGGCCTGTGATGGAGAATACGTCTTCTACAGGCATAAGGAAGGGCATGTCAGCCTTTCTGTCGGGAGTAGGAATATAGCTGTCAACAGCATCCATAAGTTCAAGAACGGAAGCGTAAACGGGATCGGAAGGATCCTTGCTTTCGGAAAGGAGAGCTTCTCTTGCGGAACCCTTGATGATCGGAATGTCGTCACCGGGGAAGTCGTATTCAGAAAGAAGGTCTCTGATTTCCATTTCAACGATCTCGAGAAGTTCTTCGTCATCAACGAGGTCGGTCTTGTTCATATAAACGCACATTGCGGGAACGCCAACCTGACGAGCGAGGAGTATGTGTTCACGAGTCTGCTGCATGGGGCCGTCAGTAGAAGCAACAACGAGGATAGCGCCGTCCATCTGAGCAGCACCGGTGATCATGTTCTTAACGTAGTCGGCGTGGCCGGGGCAGTCAACGTGAGCATAGTGTCTGTTAGCTGTTTCATATTCAACGTGTCTGGTGTTGATCGTAATACCTCTTGCCTTTTCTTCGGGAGCGTTGTCGATTTGGTCATATGCCAAGAATTCGATAGCTGCGTTACCGAGGGAAAGAGTCTTTGTTATAGCTGCGGTAAGGGTGGTCTTGCCGTGGTCAACGTGGCCGATGGTGCCTATATTGACATGGGGCTTGGTTCTTTCAAATTTTGCCTTTGCCATTAAAAATTTCCTCCTGAATTTACAATTTTTCTTATTTTAATAATAAACAATTTTTCCCTTTATGTCAAGGGCTTTTTATAAATACTTAATGTTTTGGGCAAAAAGACTATACGTTTTTACCCTGAATAATAGCTTCCATAACAGATTTGGGCACTTCTGCGTAATGGCTGGGCTCCATAGAATAGTTGCCTCTGCCCTGGGTCATAGAGCGCATATCCGTTGCGTAACCGAACATTTCGGAAAGGGGCACGTTTGCAGTTATCTGCTGTGCGCCTGTGAGTGCTGTCATCTCCTGGATTGCGCCGCGACGGGTGGTAATGTCACCGATTACGGAGCCGAGGTATTCCTCGGGAGTGATAACAACAACCTTCATGATAGGCTCGGTCAAGGTGGGGTCTGCACGCTTCATTGCTGCTTTGAATGCCATAGAGCCGGCAATCTTGAACGCCATTTCGGAGGAGTCTACCTCGTGATAGGAACCGTCGGTAACGGTTGCCTTAACGTCCACAACATTGTAGCCTGCAAGAACGCCGTTTTGCATTGCGCTTTCGATACCGCTTTTAACGGCGCCCATATATTCCTTGGGAATAGCGCCGCCCACGGTTTTATCCACAAACTCAAAACCGCTGCCGGCCTCGCCGGGTTCGATCGTGAGCTTAACGTGGCCGTACTGACCCTTACCGCCGCTTTGACGAACGAACTTTTCGTCTGCATCGGCGGATTTGCGGATAGCTTCACGGTAGGAAACTTGAGGTTTGCCAACGTTTGCTTCCACACGAAATTCACGCATAAGTCTGTCAACGATGATTTCAAGGTGCAACTCGCCCATACCTGCAATAATGGTTTGACCTGTTTCCGCATCGGTGTAGGTGCGGAAGGTGGGGTCTTCCTCGGCAAGTCTGGAAAGGGCGATGCCCATTTTTTCTTGACCTGCTTTGGTCTTGGGCTCGATAGCTACGCGGATAACGGGCTCGGGGAACACCATAGACTCAAGGATGATGGGGCTCTTTTCATCGCAAAGAGTATCACCCGTGGTGGTGTTTTTAAAGCCGACAACTGCCGCAATTTCGCCTGCGCCGATCTCGTCAACATCCTCTCTGTGGTTGGCGTGCATCATAAGGATACGACCCATACGCTCTCTAACGCCCTTAACTGCGTTGTAAACAACAGAGCCGGACTTAATAGAGCCGGAGTAAACCCTTACAAAGCAGATCTTACCAACAAAGGGGTCTGCCATAATTTTGAAAGCCAAAGCGGAAAAAGGCTGTTTTTCGTCAGTTATACGTTCTTCCTCTTCTTCGGTATCGGGGTTAACACCTCTGATATTTTCGATATCCAAGGGAGAAGGCATATAATCGAGAACTGCGTCAAGCAGTTTTTGAACGCCTCTGTTCCTGTAAGAGGTACCGCAGAAAACGGGAACCATCTTATTTTCTATGGTAGCTTTACGGATAGCTGCCTTCAATTCGTCAACGGTGATTTCCTCTTCTTCCAGATACTTGTCCATTAAAGCTTCGTCAAGCTCGCAAACGTTTTCAACAAGTTTAGCGCGGTATTCTTCCGCCTTGTCCTTCATATCTGCGGGAACTTCTGTTTCGAGCACATCTGTACCGTCTTCGTTTTGATATATATACGCGGTCATTGTAAGCAAGTCGATAAGACCTTTAAAGTCGCTTTCCGCACCGATGGGAAGCTGCATGGGAACAGCGTTTGCACGCAGTCTTTCATGCATCATATCTACCACGCGGTAAAAGTTAGCGCCGGTAATATCCATCTTGTTTACATACGCCATTCGGGGAACCTTGTACTTGTCAGCCTGATGCCAGACTGTTTCCGACTGAGGTTCAACGCCGCCTTTGGCGCAGAACACGGTAACGGAGCCGTCAAGCACTCTGAGAGAACGCTCAACTTCTGCAGTAAAGTCCACGTGGCCGGGGGTATCGATAATATTAATACGGTAGCCCTTCCAATAGCAGGTGGTAGCCGCGGAGGTGATGGTTATGCCACGCTCCTGCTCTTGCTCCATCCAGTCCATTGTGGCGGCACCCTCGTGGGTTTCGCCAAGCTTGTGGGTTTTACCGGTATAGTAAAGTATACGTTCCGTCGTCGTTGTTTTGCCTGCGTCGATATGCGCCATAATGCCTATGTTACGCATATTCTCAAGCTGATATTTCGCCATAAAATTCTCCTGTTGTTTCTAAACCACTGTAATAAAGTTTACCACTTATAGTGAGCAAACGCCTTGTTAGCTTCTGCCATTCTATGGGTATCGTCCTTCTTCTTAACGGCGCCGCCAAGATTATTGGTAGCGTCGATTATCTCGTTAGCGAGACGTTCATACATTTTTCTGTCGCTTCTGGTTCTTGCATAGTTAACAAGCCAACGAAGACCGAGTGTAAGACGTCTTTCAGCTCTTACTTCCATAGGAACCTGGTAGTTAGAGCCGCCTCTGCGGACAGATTTAACCTCAAGGTTAGGCATAATGTTGTCAAGGGCTTTTTGGAACTGCTCAAGAGCGTTAGCGCCGGTCTTCTTTTCAACCATTGCAAATGCATCATAAACTATTCTTTGAGCAACACCCTTTTTACCGTCATACATAATCTGATTGGTAAG
>JAZUQW010000074.1:0-5853 GCA_045605905.1 Eubacteriales bacterium | reverse complement strand
TGCTGTTGCCGGATGCCATAGAGAGTTGTGTATCCGCATTTAACAAAGATATTGTTGTGGTGAGGGGCGATGGCTTCTATGTTAACGAAGATGACATAAGCACGCCTATACGTAAATTCACCGAAGACAAAATAACGGGAGTGCACACAAATCTTTTTGATGAGTTAGTATACGGAACCACCTATAATTGGGCGGGTACCTATATGGTTAGAACCTCCAAGTTGTTTGATTTTTATCCTGACCGAACAATTTATCCTTCACGTTACGGTCAAAACCTGCAAATCCTTATGCCAATGGCTTCCAAAGGCGAGAATAGTTTTATTAATAAGCCCTTGATGAAATACGTGCAACGTAACAACTCTTTATCTCATACGCCAAAGGTTATTGATAATATTTTGGGGTATATGGATATAAGGCTTACGGTATTGGATGCGATTTTCAAAGACGACCCAATAAAAGAAGAATATAAAAAAAGCGTAAGGGCGGCATCAAACAGGCTGTTATTGGAGCTTTACTGTACTAACGGCAATATGTCAGATGCAAAAAACGCATTGCGTGTATTAAAGGCTGACGGAACAATTACTAAAAACGACAGAAAACTGTATTACAAATACAAATTTAAGCGGATTTTATCCGGACGTTAAAAAGGAGATACCTTTATAATGAACGAAAAGGAATGGACAACCGTAATAACACCCCACAAAGGATGGTTTAATTTAAACTTAAAGGAACTAAAAAATTACAAGGATTTAATTTTTCTGCTTGTTAAACGCACCTTTGTTGCACAATATAAGCAAACCATATTGGGGCCTCTTTGGGCGATTATTCAGCCCTTGCTTACAACTGTGGTCTTTACCGTTGTTTTTGCGGGAATCGCAAATATATCCACAGATGCCGTACCCGCATTTGTTTTTTATATGTGCGGTAACGTAGCGTGGGCATATTTTTCAAACACCTTGACTGCTACTTCTTCTACCTTTACGGCAAATTCCGCAATACTCAGTAAAGTGTATTTCCCCAGATTGGTTATGCCCATATCCACGGCAATTTCAAATTTAATCTCATTCGGAATACAACTGATAATGTTTGTTTGTTTTTGGGTATATTATCTCCTGACAACCGATGGCATTCACCCCAATGCATATTTATGTCTGTTGCCGATTTTGGTAGTTCAAATGGCGGCTTTAGCTTTGGGTTGCGGTGTTATTATTTCTGCATTGACCACTAAATACAGAGATTTAGCACACCTTGTATCTTTCGGCGTTTCTCTTTGGATGTACGGAACACCCATAGCTTACACCATGAATATTGTACCCGAAAAGTGGGCTTTTCTTATCAGGCTTAACCCAATGACACCGGTAATCGAAATATTAAGGTACGGTTTTTTCGGGTCCGGGGAATGTCCTTTAAATTATTGGTTTATAAGTCTTGGAACATCTTTTTTGATACTGTTTTTAGGTGTCTTGCTGTTTTCGAGAATAGAAAAGAACTTTGTAGATACTGTATAAGGAGCGCTATATGTCTGACATTGCTATAAAAATCGACCATGTCTCTAAAGAATACCGTTTGGGGGCATACGGCGGAAGCACATTAAAGGGCGACCTTCAAAGCTTTTTTGCTCGCATAAGAGGCAAAGAGGATCCAAATGCCGTTTTGGGCGAAAAAAGCTATAAAAAAAACGAACGTTTTTTAGCGCTCAAGGACATTAATATGGAGATTAACAAGGGCGAAGCGTTGGGTATAATTGGGCATAACGGTGCAGGTAAATCTACTCTGCTTAAGCTTTTGTCAAGAGTTACCACACCCACGAAGGGCTCAATCTCTATAGACGGACGTATTGCCAGCATGCTTGAGGTAGGCACAGGTTTTCATCCAGAGCTTACCGGCAAGGAGAATATTTATCTAAACGGTGCGATTCTTGGTATGACCAAAGCCGAAATTACCAGAAAGTTTGATGAGATAGTCGCATTTGCCGAAATGGAACGTTTTATAAATACACCTGTAAAACGTTATTCAAGCGGTATGTATGTAAAACTTGCTTTTGCCGTTGCTGCCCATTTGGATTCTGAAATTTTATTGATGGACGAAGTCCTTGCAGTAGGCGATGCTAAATTTCAGCAAAAATCCTTGGGTAAAATGGGTGATGCAGCCAACGTAGAAGGAAGAACCGTGCTTTATGTTAGCCACAATATGAACACTGTACGTCAACTGTGTAACAAATGCGCTGTCCTTTCCAAGGGCCAACTTGTGTACTACGGAAATACGGAAGATGCTATTGCTTTATATCTTGACAACGCAAAGCATGAGCTGGTGTTGAGGAAAGAATTTACCGAAAAGGACCAAAGCCCATGGACACCGCAAAACGTAATATATAAATCCGTAAGTGTGAATAAGCATACGGTTTTGCAGGGTAAAAAACTTTGTTTTAAAGAAACTATCGATATAAAAAAGAAGCTTGATGATATATATTTTAGAGTTGTATTCACAACACTTGATACCAGAAGTGTCGGAACAGCCACATCTGCAAGGACTTATTCCCTCCCCCAAAGCCAAAATGCCGAGGTAAGCTTTGAAGTTGATACGTCTAATATCGCACCCGGCATTTACAACATAATGCTTTACGCCTTTACTGTTAACGATTTTGGTTCCATATCTTATGAAGGCGTTGTAAACAAAGGTATTTTGGTGTCAATCGAAGACGATACAAGAGCGCCAAACTATATTGCATGGAGTAACGCGTGGGGCGATATTAAAATCGATTCCTTTGAAACCGAGATAAAAACGAGGTAGAAAATGTTTGAAATTCAAAAGCTTTGTTGCGGTTGTAGCGCTTGCGTTTCGGTCTGTCCCAAAGACTGCCTGACACTAAAAAGGGATTCGGATGGTTTTTACCGCCCCGTGTTTTGTGCGGATAACTGTATTGATTGTGATTTATGCAAGAGAGCCTGCCCGTTGTTATGTCAACCAAAAAAGAATGATAATGTACTAGCATACGGTGCAGTTGCAAAGGACGGAGATATTAGGCTTTCATCGTCATCCGGTGGTGTATTTACTGTTTTGGCTACCGAAATAATTAATAAAGGCGGCGTTGTTTTCGGTGCCGCTTTTGACAAAGATTTTTCAGTACACCACCAGGCGGCATTTTCTGTTGAAGAAGCAAAATGCTTTAGAGGCTCTAAATATGTACAAAGTTATATGGGCAACTGTTACACGCAGATAAAAGAAATGCTGGATGAAGACCGTTGGGTATATTTTAGCGGTACTCCTTGTCAGGTTGCAGGACTTATTTCGTTTCTTAACAAACGCTATGACAAACTAATAACGCAGGATTTTATTTGCCATAGTGTGCCCTCTCCTTTGGTTTGGGATGCATACAAAGCGTTTCGTCAAGCAGAAGCGGGCGGTAAGATTACAAGCGTTTCTTTCCGCGCTAAAGAAGTAGGTATAAAAGGATATAAGTTAAAAATAGACTTTGATAACGGGGAATCTTATACCTGTGGCGGAGATGACCCTTACACAACTGCGTTTATTCAAGGCCTCTCTTCACAAGATTCTTGCTACAACTGTAAATTTAAAGGTCTTCACAGAGTGAGCGACATAACACTTGCGGACTTTTGGGGAGTAGAAGAACAATGCCCGAAGCTTGACAGCACGGATGGCACCTCTTTGATTTTGTTGCACAGTGACAAAGGTAAGACCTTGTTTGATTCGGTTAAAGAAAAAATCTCATGTGTCGAAGCAAACACCAATATCATATTTGATAAAAACCAAATGGCAATCAAATCTGTATACAAAAGCACAAATCGAAAAGCGTTTTTTAAAGTGTTGAAAAACAAGGGGTTTGAAAAAGCATACAAAAAAGCAACGTCGGAGCCTATAAAGGTAAAGCTAAAGCGATTTTTTAAATAACATAATTGTATTGAAACCGTCATAAATTGTACTAACTAAATTCACTTTGGGGAGAGTTGGTATGATTTATTCCGTACGGTTGTCAATTGACAGGCGTGTGCTATTATTTGCGGAATATATGCTTAAAGAAAATGCTACTGTGCGTGCTACTGCAAAGCATTTTGGTTACTCTAAATCCACGGTACACAAAGATTTAACGGTACGACTTAAGGAAATAAATGGAGATCTATACAATAGAATCGCACTGTTGCTTAACAAAAATCTTTTAGAACGACACATACGTGGCGGTAATGCCACAAAGCTTAAATATTTAAAGGATTAGCCCAAGGTTTGGAGATGTTTGATATGAACGAAATCAAAAATATATACATAGGCTTAATGTCCGGAACAAGCGCCGATGGTATTGACGCCGCAGCCGTTGAGATAAGCGGTGACAGCACTAATTCAAAATGCAAGCTTTTGGCATTTGAAAATATGCCTTACCCCACCGAGGTTAGAAGCAAGATATTTGATTTGTTTGATACAAAAAAGGCAACTGTCGATAAGATCAGCTACATGAATTTCTTATTAGGCAGTCTCTATGGTGAAGCTGCAAATAGCCTCATAGAACAGCACGGCATAGACCGAAGCAGAATAGCTGCTATAGGCTCTCACGGACAAACAATCTATCATGAGCCTACAGCTGATGTCCCCAACACCTTGCAGATTGGTGAAGGTAGCGTTATTGCGCGACTTACGGGGATAAAATGCGTATCAGATTTTCGCACTGCAGATATTGCGGCAGGCGGTAACGGTGCTCCTTTGGTACCGTTTACTGAATATGCGTTGTTTTCTGACAGTAAAAAGAGTGTTATTCTGCAAAATATTGGCGGCATAGCTAATAGCACAGTTCTTAAAGCGGGCTGTACGTCTGATGAGGTTTTTGCTTTTGATAATGGCCCGGGTAATATGATAATCGATTGTCTTATGGGCTTATATTTCGGTAAAGAAATGGATGAGGGCGGTAAAACCGCAGCTTTAGGTATAATAAACGAGGATTTGCTTAACAGATTGCTTGAAGAGCCTTATTACAGAAAGGCTTTACCTAAAACCACTGGCAGAGAGATGTTTGGATACGACTACAGCAAGTCTATATACGATGCTACAAAGCATCTTAAGCCTGAAGACGTAATAGCAACGGTCACGGCTTTGACTGCCCGTGTTATTGCAAACAGTTACCGTGACTATATTTTGCCCCGATGTAAAATCGACGAACTTATTGTTGGCGGTGGCGGTAGCTATAACCCCACGCTTATGGAATTTTTGAAAAACGAGATGAGCAAATACCAAGTTAAGGTTTTCACGCAAGAGGATAAGGGGCAAAGCAGCGATGCTAAAGAGGCAGTCGCCTTTGCGTTGCTTGCCTATTACACATTGGCGGGCTTACCCTCCAACCTTCCCTCTGCAACAGGTGCAAAATATCCTGCAATACTTGGAAAAATTTCACTTTAAAGGAAGTATATATTATGGCTGAATGGGCAAAAGAAACAGATTTTAAAGAAATACTTGAGAAAGCCGATATTATTTTTGGGGGAGAAGGTAATACAGATTACTTTCAACTTTACCATCCAAAGCTTTATGCGGTAAGAAATTCCGCAACAGAGCATTTAATAGTGCGTGAAGATGACGGTATAAAGGGAATGCTTGGTGTTTTCCCTGCAGAAATGGATATTTGTGGTCACAAGCTTATTGTTGACGGTTTTGGCACCATGGGCGTTTTAAGAGAAGCGCGCGGTAAAGGGTATATGAAAGACCTTATGAACACTGCTGTTGCTGCCTCAAAAAGTCGCGCACATATTGCTTTTCTTGGCGGCAGACGCCAAAGATATGAGTACTTTGGTTTTACACCTTCAGGTGTTGCCGCATCCTTTTCTTTCAATCGTGACAACGCACGCCACGGTGTAG
>JAZUQW010000073.1:0-3354 GCA_045605905.1 Eubacteriales bacterium | reverse complement strand
CATGGCTACGATCCGACTTTGGAGGAGGCTACCCACTTTACCTATTTTCAATTTCAATGCCTTACGGAATGTAACAGAGTGTCGGGAAGCATGAACACGGCATTTGCGCCCAGAATGTTTTTGACCGCCAACCCCGGCGGGGTAGGACACGATTGGTTTAAACGGCTGTTTGTGGACAGGCAGTACAGGGGCAACGAGAAGGCGGAAAACTACACCTTTATACGGTCGTTGGTCTTTGACAACGGCTATATTATGGAAAACAACCCGGAATACGTGGAGACACTTATGGCATTACCCGAAAAAAGGCGTGCCGCTATGCTTTACGGCGATTGGGATTCCTTTGAGGGAGCGTTTTTTCCTGAATTTTGCAGAGATGTACATGTATGCCGCCCCTTTAATATTCCCGCACATTGGCAAAAGTTTTGCGGCTTGGACTATGGTTTGGATATGACCGCCTGCCTGTGGATAGCCGTATCCCCCGAAAATAGGCTTTATGTGTACAGAGAGCTATATAAGCCCGGGCTGTTGCTTTCGGAGGCGGCACATGAGATAAGGGCAAGCACCCCTGTCGGGGAGAGCATACGGTACACAGTAGCCTCACCCGATTTATGGAACCGCAGACAGGAGAGTGGCAAAAGCGGTGCGGAAATAATGACCGCCGCAGGACTTTGGGGGCTTAAGAAGGCAGTTAACGAGCGTATAAACGGTTGGCGCGTAGTCAGAGAATATCTGAAAGACGGCGAAGGCGGAAAAAGCGGGCTTTGCATTTTCGACTGTTGTGAAAACCTTATCCGATGTTTGCCCCTGTTGCGGTTTGACGAAAACGTAAAGGAAGATGCGGCAGGCACACCCCACGAGATAACCCACGCACCCGAAGCATTACGCTATGCCCTTATGTCCCGCACGCCCAAGAGCGCCGAAAAAGAAAAGAAGCGACTTTCTTACACCTACAGCTTTGAAGGGGTAAAGCCGGAAAAAGAACCCTACAGAAGCATAATTGACTATTAGAAAAGGAGAAGCTATGTTTAACAGAAAGAAAAATCAATGCACCGAGGATTGGATGCTGTTTGAAAAAGGCAAAGAGTACAACCACTCTATAGACCTGTACTCCACCGTTAACCGAAACGAGCGGTTCTACAGGGGAGACCAATGGACCGGTGTTGATTCCGGCGGGTTACCAAAGCCCGTTTTTAATATATTCAAGCGTATTATCGGCTATTACATTTCATCCATAATGCAAAGCAAAACGGCAATACGCTTTATTTACGCCTCGCCCTTCGGTAACAGCGGCGGCGTTTCTCAAAAGGAAGCGGAAAGCATTACCGAAGTCATAAATAAAATCATCGAGTCAAAGGCTGATAAGCTCAAGCTTAACGACCTGCTTTACGACGCCCTGACGGATGCCGCCCTTAGCGGTGATGCTATAGCATATACATACTGGGATAAGTCGGTAAAAACAGGTCAGCCCTTTACGGGGGATTTTAAAACCGCGTTGGTTGATAACACCAACGTGTTTTTCGGCAATCCCAACAGCAAAAACGTGCAAAGCCAGCCTTATATCCTTATCTCGTCAAGAGAGACCGTTGCTTCTCTTATCAAAGCGGCAAAAGACAACGGTGTTGCCGACAGCGAGATAGCGAAGATATGCTCGGATGATGACACCGCCAACCAGAGCGGAGATATGGCAAGAAAAGAGCTGGAGGGTACAAAATGCACCGCGCTTATTAAACTGTGGAAGGACGAAAACGGGAAGGTCTGCTACCGCAAGTCAGTTAAAAACGCCGTAATATGTCCCGAAACAAAAACGCCCCTGTCTTTGTATCCCGTGTGCTTTATGAATTGGACGGGAGTTAAGAACTCTTGGCACGGACAAGCTGTTGCCACCGGGCTTATCGAAAACCAAGTCTTTATCAACAAGGGCTTTGCCATGGCGATGAAGCATATGATGGACACTGCGTTTTCTAAAGTAGTCTATGATTCTACTATCATTGACAAATGGACAAACAAGGTGGGCGAGGCCATCGCGGTTAACGGCAGCGTGGACAACGTAGCAAAGGTACTGCCTGCAGGACAGATGCAATCCGGTATGTTAGAGCTTTTATCCCTTGCCATAAGCCATACCAAGGAGTTTTTGGGGGCTACGGACACTGCACTTGGTGACGTTGACCCCAGAAACACATCCGCAATTTTGGCCTTGCAAAAGGCATCTGCAATGCCCCTTGAAAACATCAAGCGTAATCTTTTTGCCTTTGCCGAGGCGATAGGTCTTGTGTGGTTGGATTTTATCTTTTCATACTACGACGATATGCGTTTGGTTGAAACGGGCGAAGGCGGCTTTGAAAAACTGCCCATTAGCCGATACAGGCATTGTATTTTTGACTGTCGAGTAGAGGCGGGTACTGCCAGCTATTGGTCAGAAATAGCATCACTTAACACTTTAGACGCCCTCTTACAAGCGGGTAAGATTACCCTTAAGCAGTATCTTGAGCGAATACCCGACAAGCTTATACCGAAGAAAGCAGAGCTTTTGGAGGAGACGGCTTCTGAATTAACACAAGTGCAGAAAGGAACATTATGACAAAGGAACAGGTTTACGAGATAATCGAGGATTTGGCGGCAGACGCCAACACTGATATTGAAGGCTTTGTGCGCTCTTTGCAACAGCAAAGAGATGCGTTTTTTGCAAAAAAGACCGCCGAAATGCCCAAAAGCACCGCGGCGTACGTAAACGCCGCCAGAAAAGAGGCTCTTGACGCTCGTGCCGCAAAGCGCAAGGAGGCGCAAAAGGCGGCACTTGCTGAGCAAATACAAAAGTTTAGAAAGGTGTTTCCCGATGTGAAGTCCGACGGAATACCCCAAGAAGTATGGGACGATATAAAAGACGGGATTCCCCTACCCTACGCCTACGCCCTATATTTAGCCGCTACCCAGGGAAACAAGAAATACGCCGAAGGCATAAACGCCAAAAACAACGGCATGGCGCCTCCGCCCGTAAACGCTCATGACGACGAAGGAGAGCTTACCATGGAGCAGGTAGAGGCAATGAGCCCCGAGGCGATAAAGCGCAGTTTTCCCAAAATTTTACGTTCACTTAATAAGTGGAAAATATAAGAGCTTAAAAGATCTGAATCTTATTGAATAGATGGTCCGGAGGGAAGTATGTTTGGTATAGCAACGAAGGATATGGGCATCGATCTGGGTACTGCAAATACCCTGATCTATATAAAGGACAGCGGCATCGTTCTGAACGAGCCTTCTGTCATTGCGGTGGAGAACCGCAGTGGAAAGACCCTTGCGGTTGGCCTTTCTGCTAAGAATATGATTGGCAAGGCGCCGGCCACGATCGACGTCGTG
>JAZUQW010000072.1:0-1698 GCA_045605905.1 Eubacteriales bacterium | reverse complement strand
GGTCGTTAATATAACCGTCGCTTATAGAATCGCCATAAACTTCATCAAAACCAACGGCAATGGCATAAGTTGCGCCTGTTGCGAGGTTTGCATTAACGTCGTCATGGTTGTCAACAGTAATTTTATAAGCGCCGCCACGGCCATAAACAGAATCGTGATAAAGGTAGCCGTCTTCATCATTCCAATAATATGCGTCAGCAAACTGTTCCAAACCGGGATATGGAACGGTAAAGGTATACTCTTCACCATCTTCAGCATCAGCTTTGATAACCAAAGGAACGCAGAAATAGAACTGACCGTCCTCAATTATGCCGAAATCACCATACTCAACACCCTTAACCATAAGGGAGAAATGTTGACCCATACCGTTAACGGAAGCATCAAGATAGTCGGCAGGAGGAGCGCTAGGCGTGTAGAGTATCGCCCAGTTCATTTCTATTTCGAAATCAGCCATACCTTCAAGCTTTTCGATATTTATAAACTTTTTAAACCAAGTTGTATCAAGTATACCTGCTTTGCCGGGGTTTTTGCTTACAACTTTGCCACCGTAGTAACGGTCAATAGCTTCTACATCATAGGTATAAAAGCCTTCAAAGTCATAGAAACCCTCATACGCGGTAAGCTTGTCTCTTTCAATATCGGTACAAGCTATCTTAAGCCAAAAGACATCGCCGGCTTTAACGGTGGTAACAGGGGCTGTCATATCAACAACACCATCTTCACCGTAAGCGAAAACTTCGGGCTTATAAGTAAAGCAATATTCTGAAATTTTAGGATCTACACCTTCAACATTTGGAAAAGGCAAGCCTTCGGAAGGATCATTCGGATCGGGCATACCTGTGCCTTGATCGAGATAGTCCCACTCAACAATCACATAGTCACTGGCGTTGATGGATACTGTAAGACAAGTAGTAACCACCATAAGACAGGCTATGAAGAAAGCAAGCATTCTCTTTGCGGGAGCTTTTTTCATAAAATCGTACCTCTCTTCCTAAAGATAAAGCTACCTATGGTATTATCTCATACATTATACCACTGTTTTTGAGTTATGTCAACATCTATTTTAAATATTAATTTATACTTTTAATTATTTAATCGACTGTATAAACAATAAAAATATTTTTGTTTCAAAGCGGTATAATCACCATAGTTTTGGCAAAAATATAAGCGTTGGAATAAACTGTTGATGGGACGTGTTAATATATGAATACTGTAAACGTTCAAGGCATAAGGAGAGGCGATATATACTATGCCGACTTAAGCCCTGTTGTAGGTTCCGAACAGGGCGGTGTCAGACCTGTGCTTATTGTTCAAAACGATATTGGAAATAAATACAGCCCTACCGTTATAGCTGCCGCCATTACAAGCCAAACAGGAAAAACGCGACTGCCCACACATATTGATGTAATGGCAACATCGGGTCTTGCAAAAGATTCAGTTATTCTATTAGAACAGATACGGACTATAGATAAGCGCAGGCTAAAAGAAAAGATGGGGCACTTGGACGAAAATGTTATGGCAAAGGTAAACGAGGCTATAAGCGTTAGTTTTGGTTTGTCTGCCGATGACGCACAAACGTTTTTCACCGCTTAAACTACAGCAAAAAACGGGTCGCTTTTACAAAAGCGACCCTTGCTTTATAAAAAGATTGATTTTACACTTCTTATATGATATAATACCGTCGGTGATTTTATGAAA
>JAZUQW010000071.1:0-7891 GCA_045605905.1 Eubacteriales bacterium | reverse complement strand
GGTTCGTTTTGAACGAAAAAATATAAAAATATACAAAAATTTCGGAGAACTTTTCTCCGAAATTTTTACTTTATAGTAACCGTATTTTCTTTTTTCGTGTTCTGTGCCTTTGTCAGCGGTCTGACGGTAGAAGCAAATATGCTTCTACCGTTTTGCTTTACTATTAGTTTGTAATCTGCTTTCGCATACACATAAGGTCAACGGTGCTTATATAGCTATCATCGTTGATATCGCAGGCTGTATAAGCTAAATCTTTTATTTTTTGCTTGCCCGATATGTGTTTTATGCAAAAGCTGTAGTCGGTACTTGATATTTTGCTGTCGCCATCCAAATCGCCCTTTACAACCACCGTAACACTGTCAACAATCGCACCGTCCCGCTCAAGGCATACGGTGTAGCCTGTACCAACCAAGGCGGTTTGCGGCACTTGGTTACCGCTGTAATCGCGGACGGCAAGATTCAAGTTTTCAAAGTTAGCCGTAAGAGTGCCCGCATCCGTCTTGTTTGTTACCTTAAATAGATAGTTGTTGTCGCTTCTTGTATAAGCCGAATCGGACTTTAAAATCAGCACCTTGCCTATAAACAGCGGGTAGGGGAAGGGATATCCGCCGTTGAAGTTGTTACTGCAATACCAGTCGGCACTGCCTACGGATAACGCACTTGCAAAGCTTGGTGCTTTAAGCTCTGCTTCGGTCTTTGCATTACCCACGGCAACACTGGTGGTGTAAGCGGTATAGCCGTCGTTTTTCAAATAGTGGCAGTTAGAGCAACTGCCCTTGTTTACGCCTATAAGCCCGCCCATATAGTCGGTGGATTTAACGGTACTGCCGTTATAGCTGTTTTGCACCCTGCCCGTGTTGTAGCCAACAAGTCCGCCGGTGTTCATACCGCCCACAACCGAGCCCAGGGCAAAGCAATTGCTTATAAACCCGCTGTTATAGCCCACAAGCCCGCCGGAATGCATATAGTTAAGGGCAAATTTGCCGTATAGCGCATAGTGGTCGGATATATAATATCCGTTTATCTGCTCGTTGTTGACCTTGTAGGAAAGGCTTTCACTGCCGCGGTTGTTGGTAAATATAAAGTCTATCAACGACGAGGAAGCGCCCCAACCGTGGAAGGTGTTTTGGGATGTGGAAGAAAGCTTGGTGTTGGCATCGGTTCTTAAATCTGCAAAGGCGGTGGTCATTGTGGCGTAAGCCACAGAGCTTTTTCCGCAGTTAAAGTCACCCGTACAGTATACGGCGATATTGTCACCATAGCCTTTGCCCTTATATTTTTGTTCCAAAGCCAGCATACGGCTGTGGACAAGCTCGGCACTGTTTGTTCTTGCGGTGGAGCTTTGATGGTCAAAGTGGGCGTTGAAGGCAAGTACAAGAATGCCCGACTCTTTGTGCAACAAAGCCGCATAGCTGCAGGTGCGGTAACAGCCCGCATCCCAATCTTTAGACATTACACTTGGGGTAGAGCTTAACCAAAAAGAGCCTTGCTCCAGTACCGTAAACTTGCTCTTTTTCCAATAAAGCGGAGCCGCCTCATTATTGCTGGAATCTCTCCATACAAATTCATAGTTGTAAGCGGTAAGCCAAGAGTCAAAATTGCTCTTCCACAAAGGTACAACCTCTTGAAAACCTATAATGTCGGGACTGTAAGCGGAAATATGCTGTTTTACCCTTGGTGCGCGGTCAGAAACAGAGTTTGGCGAAGCGTCACTGTTTACACGCACGTTAAAGCTCATTACCGAAATTTCTTGGGCGGCACTGTTGTAATAGGTCTCCACCGTGGCGTCTGTGCCACAGTTTATAACGCTACCGCCAATGTTGTTGCCCACCAACGCGCCGGAAAAATATCCGCCCACTATGGTGCTGTTACCCAAGTACAGGTTTTTAATTGTAGCGTTTTCTATTACGCCGAACATTGCGTTATACTTTGCGTTTGAGGCGAGGATGTTAAAGCCTGTTACGCTGTAGCCACATCCGTCAAAGATTCCCCTAAAAGGATTAGACTCTGTCCCGATGGGCTTGCAGGTATAATCGCTCATATCGATATCCGCAGTAAGCTTTATTGTGTATCCACCGTAATCGTTACCGCCGTTAACGCCCGATATAAAGCTGAAAAGCTCTGCAGCGGTGCCTATATTAAGTGTTCCTATTTCTGTATTGTTCATAACTAAAGTCACCGTTCCGTCCTTATCGGGGGCGGTTGCACCTGTATTAGAAAAATAGTTTTCGCCCCCAAAGGCAGGTAATATGCTTTCACCGCTGTTGCTGTATACCGTGTGGCTGCTTATTTCATTGCCGTTAGCATCCTTGCTGTTTATCTTCACCTTTACTGTGGGCCTATCGCCTGTAAGTGCAGTGTTGCATATAGCAGGGCACAGGGGCGTAGAGGTAAATACGCCACTGTTTGCGGCCGTATCGCCCTTGGTATTAAGCAACCACGCTAATTTTTCATCTGCAAAGGATGTGCGGCTCTTACTTGTGCCATAGTCCGAAGCGCAGCTTGCCTTCAAGTAGTAGCAGGCGACAGGGGTTGTTGTAAGCCCGCCGCTTCCGAAACGGGTAAGCCCTTGCTTGTCGCTTGCACCTGATATTACCTTGCCCATATTAAAGCAACTTGTAAGCACAACATTGGTCTGCCCCCAGCCTGTAATACCGCCCGCACAGTCTACAGTTGCGGTAACCGTACCCAGATTAAAGCAGTTTGTGTACTTGGTGGTAGAGCGAGAAACACCTGCCAGACCACCTGCTCCATCTTCGCCCGTAGTAGTGGTAATATCCGCCAAGTTGTAGCAGTTAACAAATTGGCAGGCGTCGGCATAGCCTGCAATGCCGCCTGCCCTATTGGCGGTTTTTACCGAGCCGTAAGATATGCCCAAATCGTATATATTTGCCTTGTACAGCGTTCCGAAAAGGCCGCCTCCGTTAAGGCTTGTTTTGTTAACCTTTAGGCCCACAACTTTGTTGCTGTTGCCATAAAAGCTACCCTGAAAAGTGGTGCTTCTGTCGGAGTCGGATATGTAAACACCAATGGGAGTGTGGCTGACAGAACTCATATTAATGTCTGTAATCATATATATGCTGTCACCCGCAAAGGTGTCAGTCCCTGCATTGACCGTAGTAGCAAGGGCGGTAAAGCTTGCCGCATTAACAACTGCAAACTTTGTAGCAGAGCTGTTGGTGGAATAATCGCTTATATTGGGGATATCAGAGTTGATTTTTAAGCTACAGTCAGCCGCAGGCATGGTAAAAACATTGTCTGTCACGTTGCCCGCAGAAGTAAGGGTTGCACCTATGCTGTTGAGGGAGTAGGTAGAGTCTGCGTTCCTGTAAACCGTGGCAGAGGAGGTAGAGCTTGCCGTTACGTAGGATATGGAAAGCTTATATGTACCTACAGGGGTATCCCCCGACAGCTCCGGAAACAGCTCTCCCTGGTGCCAAACGCGGCCCCTTGTGGATGCGTTGGCGCCGCCGTCAAGCAAATACGCCAGTCTTCCGCTGCCCAGATTATAATCGCTGATGGCAATGTCGTTTTCGGTAAAGCTTACGTCTTTGTATTCACTTAAATAATAACTGTTGGTTATGGCGTTGGCGTAGTTAGCCGCTAAAGTCGAGTTGCTGTATCTTGCCAAACCGTAACATTCGGTGGCATTAAGCTCACCAATACTATAGCAGTTGGTTATAGAGGCAATGTATCCTTCGTTGTGTCCTTGCCCCCAGTCACAAATGCCGGATGCATGATCAACACCTGTGGCAACACCTGCAAAATAGCAGTTTTTAATAACGCCGCTTGTAATGCTTGCGCCTACAATGCCGCCCACAGAAAGGTCTGTAACAGTACTTGACGCTTTTATTGTCAGGGTTGCGGTGCTGTAGCAACGGTCTATAGTCCCCCTGTTTACGCCCGCAATACTGCCAAGACGATAAGTGTCGGACGCGGAAGAAAGGGTCATAGTACCACCTTCAACACCCAAGTTTTTAACAACACCCGTGGCGTTTACGGTTCCGAACACACCTGCAGAGATCTCGCTTTCGCTTATCTTTATGGATTTCAAGGCATAGCCTTGCCCATCAAATGTGCCGGAAAAAGCTTTAAATGGCGTGTATTGACCCGGTGACATATCGATGTCACAGCCAAGATACACCGTCTTTCCTTTAAAGTTGGTAGTGTTTGCCAAATCCGAAAACTTCACCATACCGTAATAGGATGTAATGATAAAACCGGTAGATGAGGTGTAATTTTCATATTCCAAAATATTTGGTACATAATCCGCACTTACAGTAGCAGTTGGGATATTAACATACAGCGCGGAGAATAGAATAGAAAAACAAATCAGCATTGATAAAAAACGTTTTTTCATATCGTTCTCCTCCAAAGTTTACTATATGTTAAGTTTAACATATAAAAGTGCTGTGTGTCAATTAATATTTATTAAAACTTAACAATTTTTCTCTTTCGCAACCAATGATTCCGCCCCAATAAGCAGTTGGATTTGTTGGTAAAAAGGAAAAAGGGGCTGTCTCAAATGCAAGAATTGAGCATTTGAGACAGCCCCTAATTTCAGGGTTTAAACCGCGGCAGGCTCTTTAACCTCGTCGGCGGCATTGGCAAGCATAAGCTTTATTCTGTTTTCTTGGTTAACTTTAGAAGCACTTGCATCATAGTCAATGGCTACTATGTTAACATCTGGGTTGCGGTCTTTAATGGGCTTCATCATCCCCTTGCCGCAAATATGGTTGGGTAGGCAACCAAAAGGCTGGGTACATACAATGTTTTTAACACCGCTGTCTGCCAGCTCCAACATTTCCGCAGGCAAAAGCCAACCTTCGCCCATCTTACAACCATGGTTCATATAGCTGGTTATCAACTCTGCCGTGCGAGCAAAAGAGCCGGGTGCGCGAAACACACCGTGGTCTTTTATAAGTTCAATTATCTCTTTTTGCTTTTTTATGAGATACCTGTATACAAATTTCAATAGCGGATATTTAAATCTGCCTCTTCGATACAGCCTATAGTCGGTAATATTATTGTAGATGCAGTAAAGGAAGAAGTCCAACAGTCCGGGGATTGTTACTTCTGCACCGTTGTCCACCAAAAGCTGTTCCAAATTGTTGTTGCCAAGGGGTGAAAACTTAACGTAAATCTCACCCACAATGCCTACCTGTACCTTCTTTTCCTTACTGCGCGGAATTGCCGAGAAGGCATTCAACAGCATACGGCAGTTGTTCTTAAACTTTTTAAACGACACCCCGTCGGTTCGCATTTTCTCTTCCAACAGCAAACAGTATTTATCTGCCAGTGCCTGTGTCGCGCCTTTTTCAAGCTCATAAGGCTTGCATTGGTTCCTTAACAAAAACAGTATATCGCCGTATATTACAGCGTAAATTATCCTGTGCACTGCGGATATTGAAAGCTTAAAGCCCGAATGCTTCTCAAGTCCCGCAAAGCTAAAGGATATAACGGGTATATGCCCAAGCCCTGCGTTTTTAAGTGCTTTTCTTATAAGCGATATGTAATTGGATGCGCGGCATCCTCCGCCGGTTTGAAAATATATAAGCGCAACCTTGTTAAGGTCATATTTGCCCGAAAGCAACGCATCCATAAACTGCCCTATGACTAAAATCGCGGGATAACAAGTGTCGTTATGGGTGTATTTTAGCCCTGTTTCGGGTATCTGTGGGCCGCTGTTTTCCAAAAGCTCTATATTAAAGCCTTCGCTTTTAAGTACATTGGCAACCAAAGAAAGCTGTAACGGAAGCATGTTGGGCGCAAGTATGGTGTATTCTTTTTTCATTTCCTCGTTGAATTCAACATAACTGCTCATCGTTTTTCCGTTTTGCCCTCCTTTTCTTCCAAGGCGCCCATCAGACTTCTTATTCTTATCTTAACTGCGCCAAGGTTGGTAATTTCGTCAATTTTTAGCTGTGTATAGTATTTACCGCCGTTTTCAAGAATGCTGCGCACTTCATCGGTGGTTATGGCATCAACACCGCAACCGAAGGAAACAAGCTGTACAAGCTCTGTATCGGCATTCTCTGTGGCGTATTTTGCAGCGCGGTACAGCCTTGCATGATATGTCCATTGATTAAGCACACCTACGCTTTTGGGCGGGGGAGTCAGGTGGCAAACGCTGTCCTCGCTGACAACCGCAAAGCCCAAGGTGTTGGCAAGCTGGTCTATACCGTGGCTTATTTCAGGGTCGATGTGATAAGGTCTACCGCTTAATATCATTATTCGGTTGCCCTCACGGCGGGCGCGCTTAAGTGCCGCTTCGCCCTCTTTTTTTACCGCCGCCATATAGTTGTTATAGGCTTCAAAGCCTTTGTTTACTGCTTTTTTAAGTGCAATGGAGCTGAATTTTCCCAAGGGAGCAAGACATTCTTTAAGCTCTCTTGCAAGTTCGCTCTTGTTGTTTACCGTAAGATAGGGATACAAGAACCTTGTGCGGTCGCTTATATCCATATTACCGTTAAGCAGCTCGGCGTAGTATGCCACAACGGGGCAGTTGTAATGATTATCCGAAACTTTTTCGTTGATATTATAGCTAAGGCAAGGGTAAAATACCGCATCAACCCCCGCTTCTATAAGCTCTTCAATATGCCCGTGCATTATCTTGGCGGGATAACAAGCGGTATCGGAGGGTATAGAAAACTGGCCTTTTTCATAAGTCGCTCTTGTAGATAGGGAAGAAACCTTTGTTTTAAAACCAAGGCTTGTAAATATACCGTTCCACAAGGGCAAAAGCTCAAACATACCCAAAGAGAGGGGCAGTCCTATAACGCCCTTTTCACCGTCACCGTGGGGCAAAGAACTCAAATAATTGCGCTTGAATTCGTACAGGTTAGGCAAGGGCTTAAAGCTTTCGCCACCACCTGCACCTTTTTCGCAGCGGTTGCCGGATACAAAGCGTTTACCGCCGCCAAAGCTGTTTATTGTTAGATGACAATGGTTGGTACAGCCCTTGCAGACAGCACTTTTTGCCTCGTGTACAAAGGTTTTTAAGCCCTCGGCATCAATCAGTTCGCTTGCCTCAAATCGCTCGGCATATATAGCGGCACCAAAAGCACCCATCAGTCCTGCAATATCGGGGCGTATAACTTCTTTACCAAGTTCTTTTTCAAAAGAGCGCAGCACCGCATCGTTCAAAAACGTGCCGCCCTGAACAACCACCTTATCCCCCAATTCATCCGGAGAAGTGGCGCGTATAACCTTGTAAAGCGCGTTCTTAACAACGCTTACCGAAAGCCCTGCGGATATATCCTCTGTTGCAGCACCTTCCTTTTGAGATTGCTTAACAGAGCTGTTCATAAAGACGGTACAACGGCTGCCCAAATTAACGGGATTGTTGCCAAATATACCTTTTTCGGCAAACTCGGCAATACTGCAACCCATCGATTTAGCAAAGGTCTCTAAAAACGAGCCACAGCCCGAAGAGCAAGCTTCATTAAGCATAATGCTGTCAATGGCACCGTTTCTGATCCTAAAGCACTTAATATCTTGACCGCCTATGTCAAGTATAAAATCTACATCCGGCTGAAAATGCTTTGCCGCCGTATAGTGGGCGATGGTCTCCACCACCCCTGCGTCGGCGCCAAAGGCGTGCTTTATAAGCTCCTCACCATAGCCGGTAACGGCACATCCGCATATTTTGATGCGTTCTTCCGTTAGAGAATATATCTTTTCAAGCTCTCCTTTAACAACCTCAACGGGGTTGCCCTTGTTAGAGGCGTAATAGCTGTATAAAATCTCCCGTTTTTCCGATATAAGCACCAGCTTTGTGGTGGTGCTGCCGCAGTCTATGCCCAAAAATGCCTTACCGCTGTAGTCGTTTATGTCCTTTCTGGGTACGGTGGAAAGTGCGTGCCTGGTCTTAAACGCCCTAAACTCCTCC
>JAZUQW010000070.1:0-8473 GCA_045605905.1 Eubacteriales bacterium | reverse complement strand
ACGACGACCGCAAGCGTTACTTCCAAGGTGCACAGCTTGATGCGGTTATGAACTACCCATTGCGCAACGGCATTATTGAATACGCACTTTGGGGGAATAGCGAGTTTTTGGCAGATACGGTAAACACTCTTTACCGCCATTATCCGCCCCATAAAACCGCATATATGATGAATATTCTCGGCACCCACGATACTGAGCGAATCCTTACGGTGTTAGGTGGCGATGCCGCAGAACACTGCAGCAATGCAGAAAAAGCGGTTAAAAAGATGAAGTCGGCAGAACGTCGCAATGCCGTAAAACGGCTAAAAATTGCGTCACTTTTGCAAATGACCTTGCCCGGCATCCCTTGTGTGTATTACGGTGACGAGGTAGGCATGGAGGGCTATAAAGATCCCTTTAACCGTCGTCCTTTCCCGTGGCACAACGTGGATGAAGATTTGTACGGTTGGTATAAAAAGCTGACCGAGATAAGAAAATTAAGCACCGCTTTTACATCAAGGTGTTTCGAAATAATCAAGAGATATAATGGTGTATTCGGGTTTATAAGGCAAAGCGATGACGAAAGCGTAACCGTTGTAACCAATATGGGTAACGAAAATGTAAAAATCAAGCTTTCCGGCTGTTATACATCGTTGCTTACCGGCAAACGCTACAGAGGCGGAATTACATTAAGCCCCTGTAAAGGCGATATCCTTTTAAAAAGCAACAAATAGTGTATGTGCATATAATAAGCACAAATGCAAAATAAAAATAATGATTGGTTGGTGCGGTAATGAATCAACTGTTCCAAGAGATATGTCAGGCGTACGAGTTAAAAGGTGAATTGTTTAAGTGGACTCGTCTTAAGCGCGGCCATATAAATGATACATACAGAGTAGACCTTATTGAGGACAATAAGGAGAAGTCTTACCTTTTTCAAAAGGTAAACGACTTTGTATTTAAAAAGCCCGAGCTTATCGTTAAAAACGTAAAGGGCGTTACTGCTCACATAAGAAGCAAGCTGGATGCAATGGGCATTCCCGATGTTAAAAGGAACGTGCTAAAGCTGTACGAAAACAACGGCAAGGGCTTGTACTACACCAAGGACGGTCAATGTTGGCGAGTGCTTTCCTTTGTGTATAATGCAACCACTTATGACGTTTTCGACCTTAAAAAGCTTGAGGCTATCGGCAGAGGATTCGGTCAGTTTTTAGCGTTACTGTCAGATTATCCCTGTGGTGATCTTTACGAGACAATTCCCGATTTTCATAATACTCCTAAACGCTTTGAGGCATTTTTTAAGGCATTTCAGGCAGATACCGAGGGTAGAGCGGCGGAGATTAAAGAAGAGGCGGAGTATATTCGCAGCGTTGCTTACCACGCCGATAGGTTTAATAAGCTGTATATGGAAGGTAAACTTCCAATCCGCGCTACCCACAACGATACAAAGGGTAACAATATAATGATGGATATTGTTACAGATGAGCCTTTGGCGGTTATCGACCTTGATACCGTAATGCCCGGTTTTGCAATGCACGACTTTGGCGATGCGGTGCGATATGCGGCAAACACAGCGGCAGAAGATGAGAAGGATCTTACAAAGGTTTCTTTGGACCTTTCCCGTTTTAAGGCGTTGGCAGACGGCTTTTTATCGCCTATGAAGGGCAAGTTTACCGATGTTGAAATTAAAAATATGCCGTGGGGCGTTATATTGATTACATTGGAAACAGGCGTTCGGTTTTTAACCGATTATTTGCAGGGGGATGTGTATTTTAAAACAGAATACGCAACACACAACCTTGTAAGAGGGCGTTGTCAGCTCGCTTTGGCAAAGGATGCTATGAGCAAGCTTGACGATATGGAAAAAATAACCGAAAATTACCTTAAAATTTAGTATATAGTTACATGGCGTTTTTTACAAAAAAAACTTGACAATTATTCAAAAGATGTTATAATAAACACAGAGTTGTGTATTTATGCGGCTCTAATAGCTAAAAACGGTTGGTCTTATTGATGAACAATGGCAATGTTGTAGAAGAAAGTGCATTGGTAGCTTCCGCAAAAGAGGGTGACAGTGCGGCTTTCGATATGATTGCAAATCGCTACCAAGGCTTTTTAAATGCATATATCTCTTCCTTGCCTGTAAGCCCTTCCGAAAGGGAAGATTTAATGCAAGAGGCTTTGATAGGTCTTTTGCGTGCTGTGCGCAGCTATGATGCCGAAAAGGCAGGTTTTGCAACGTATGTCTCCGCTTGTGTAAAAAACAGCGTAGTCTCGTATTTAAGAAGATACGGTAGGCAAAGCAAGGCACTTTTGGTTAATGATGTGTCGGCGTTTAACGAGGATTATGACCCTAACACGCCTGAACTGCGCTTTATCGATTTAGAAACAACCGCACAACTGCAAGAAAAAGTTTTCTCGGTTCTTTCACCTTATGAAACAAAGGTTTTTGAGATGTATTTGGCAGAAACCCCTTATGCGTTAATAGCGAAGCGGTTAAGCAAAAACGAGAAAAGCATCGACAACGCTATACAGCGTATCAAATCCAAGCTGAAGAAGCTTGTTTGATAAATATGGGGTGACCCAAAATAATCACATTATACCAAAGCGAGGTAAAAATTATGTACGAAGACAAGACCTTAGTTTGTAAGGAATGCGGCGCAGAGTTCGTTTTCTCCGCAGGTGAACAGCAGTTTTATGCAGAACGTGGCTTCCAGAATGAGCCCCAACGCTGCAAGGCTTGCCGCGATGCTAAGAAGAACGCTGCAAGAGGCCCCAGAGAATTCTTCACCACCACTTGCGCAAGCTGTGGTAAGGAAGCAAAAGTTCCCTTTAAGCCTTCCGATGACAGACCTGTATACTGCAGTGAGTGCTTCGCAGCTCAAAAGCAGTAATTTGCGAGTTTGTGGTTTATAACATAAACAATAAATAAGCAGTGAAAAACGCAACCGATTTTCGGTTGCGTTTTTTGTCGATCCCCCCCAAGAAGCATATCGGATTTCTTGGGGGGATATCTATATATTATTCCTTTACAGTACCATCGGCGTTAAACAGGGGCAGTGGCTTAATAAAAATAATATCGTTTCTGTTTTGCGCATCACCTTCCGCAAGCACCGCCATTTTACCTACGATATTGCCACCTGCCGCTTTAACAAGCTCTTCAAGTGCCGCTAAAGACTCACCCGTAGAAATAACGTCATCCACTATAAGAATACGCTTACCCTTCATAAGCTCGGCATCTGCCTTATCAAGATAAAGCTTTTGCTCTTTAGCCGTGGTAATCGAGCGTACGTTAACTTCAAAAACACCGGTCATATATAGCTTGGGCGCTTTGCGTGCAAGCATATATCGTTTTTCACCGTTTTGCCTTGCCATTTCGTGTATTATCGGAATACCCTTGGCTTCGGCGGTAATAATATAATCATGCTCTGGCGCGCGCTTCAAAAGCTCTGCCGCACATTCAACCGTCAGCTCATAATCACCAAAAACAACAAAAGCACCAATATACAAATCGTCGTTTACAGGGCAAATCGGCAATTGCCTTTCAGCTTTGCCTATAGTCATAGGATAATAATGCATAAAATTCACATCCATTATAAATATTTATACACTATTATAGCGTCTTCCATTCAAAAAGTCAATAGCCTTGACAAAAGTGCAGTCGGGTATTAAAATGTAACTAATATAAGAACAGAGGTAAAAATATGAATATAGCTGTAATAACAGGCGCCTCCTCGGGTATGGGGATGGAGTTTGCCCGCCGCATCTGCGATACCGAAAAAATTGATGAAGTTTGGCTTATTGCCCGTCGTGATGATAAGCTAAAACAGTTGGCAACACAGCTTGACATTCCTGCCAAAATATTGCCCTACGACTTAACAGACACTCGGTGCCTAAATGCGTATAAGGAGCTGTTGGCAACGGAAAAGCCTAATCTGCGTGTGCTTGTAAATGCAAGCGGCTACGGCAAATTCGGTGCATTTACTGATATTCCGCTGGAAGAACAGCTTGAAATGACCGACCTTAATTGCAAGGCGCTTACGGCGATAAGCTACTACAGCCTTCCTTATATGGAAAGCGGAAGTCAAATTTATCAATTAGGTTCACTTTCTTCTTTCCAACCGGTGCCCTATATAGGCGTATACGGTGCGGGTAAAGCCTATGTATTAAGCTTTAGCCGCGCCCTTAATCGAGAGCTTAAAGGTAAAGGTATTAAGGTAATGGCTGTTTGCCCCGGGTGGGTAAAGACCGAGTTCTTTGACCGTGCCGTTAGAGATGACACCATAAGCTATTACAATCGCTTTTATACTGCAGAGCAAGTTGTAAAGCGGGCGTTGCGGGATATGAAAAAAGGAAAAGATGTTTCTGTTTGCGGTTTTCCCATCCGTATGCAAGTAAGACTTACAAAGCTGTTACCTCATAAACTTGTTATGGCAATTTGGTGTAAACAGCAAAAGAAAGGATGACCCATTTGAAAAAAGGCTTAATATTAGAGGGCGGCGGTATGCGCGGGTTGTTTTCCGCCGGTGTTACCGACGCTTTGCAACAGGCGGGTATAGACTTTGACGGTGTCATAGGTGTTTCTGCAGGCGCAACTTTTGGTTGTAATTTCAAATCTCGTCAACAGGGCAGGGCATTAAGGTATAACATCCGCTTTTGCGGTGATAAACGATATTGCAGCTTTTCGTCCCTAATAAAAACAGGCGACCTTTTTAATGTGGATTTCTGTTACCGCGCCATTCCGTACGAACTTGACCTTTTCGATACGCAAGCCTATAACACAAACCCCTTAAAATTTTATATCGTATGCACCGATGTGCAAACGGGCAAAGCAGTTTATAAGTGCTGTGACGATGCAGACGAGTCCATAAAATGGATGCAAGCCTCTGCGTCAATGCCGTTAGCCGCCCGTATTGTTGACATAGACGGCGGTAAGTATTTGGATGGCGGCGTGGCGGATTCTATTCCTGTAAAGTATTTTCAAAGCATAGGCTATACTAAAAATTTGGTGGTGCTTACCCAACCCAAGAATTACGTAAAAGGCAAAAATCACCTAATGCCGATAATGAAGCTTAAGTACTGTAAATACCCCTTGCTTATAAAGGCGATAAAAGAGCGTCACCTTGCATATAATCAAACCTTGCAATACATAGAGCAGCAAGAAAAAGAAGGCAAGCTTCTTGTTATCCGCCCGCCACAAAAACTGCCTGTAGGCAGGACCGAAAAAGACCCCGAAAAGCTAAATCAGGCGTATAATATAGGCAAAAACGCCGCAGAGCCAATGATTGATCAAATTAAAGCGTTTTTAAACTCACCCCAAAAAGTCTGACGACTTGTTGGGGACCCCGACAGACCACCCCAAAAAGTCTGACGACTTGTTGGGGACCCCGATAAAAAATGGAGGGCGATTTTGCCCTCCTAATTTTATTTTTCTGTATAAATAAAGTAACCCATCCTATTAGAGCTGTCAGTAACCTTGCCCATGTTATCTTTATCAATGTCGCTTATATAAACGATATTCTTTGCCGGGTTGTTCTTTGCTTCCTCAATGAGCAACAGGTCTTGTTCGTCAAACAAAAAGCGTATGGCGGCTTTTTGGGGCTCGTGGTAAGGTTCAAGCTTCGGCTCGTTTCCGCAGGCGATATCAACTACCGCCGCAACAAAGTCAACCCCTGTGGATAAAAACACCAAATCACTGCCTATACAGTCGCCACCCATCCGTGCGCCTATTTCAATAATGCGTATTTCGCCGCCCTCAAGAAGCTTGAATTCTGTGTGAGATGCGCCATTTTTAATATTGAGGCTGTCAAGTGCTTTAAATACGCTTTCAATTATTCCGCTTTGATATTCAGCAGGAATATCAGAAGGTTGTTGGTGGCCTGTCTCTATAAAGTGGGGCGCCCCCGTTGTATACTTTTTAGTCAATGCAAGAAAATTGTGCTTGCCCTTATAAGAAACACACTCACAGCTATACTCATCGCCTTCGATAAACTCTTCAATAACCGCGCATTTCTCAAAGGAGTGTGTGACAGATGCCTCTACTGCAGAAGCAAGCTCCTCAAAACTTTCGATTTTTGTTATACCGCGACTGCCGCTTCTATCTGTAGGCTTAACTATCAGAGGATATCTAAAGCCTTCCAAATCAGCTTCGGTAGGAGCTTTACTAACCTTTAAGAATTTGGGTACGGGTACACCACCCTCTAAAAAAGCGCGGCGCATTTCAAATTTGTTAGTACATATAAGGCTATCCTTATACTCGTTACAGGTAAGCCCTAAACCCTCTGCAACATAGTTGACGGTAATAACCGCCAAATCAGATGCAATGGATGCTATCCCATCGGGTTTTATCTCTTTGCATATTTCCAAAATCTGCTCTTTTTCCACAATGCTTACGGGATAAAAATAATCCGCCGTGGTTTCGCCCACATCACCGCATTGCCAAGCAAAAACGTGGGTCTCGTAGCCCATTTCCTTTGCTTTTAAAATCAGTCTGTTTTGAAAACTGTTTGCACCGATTATCGCTATTTTTTTCATACAGCTTTATAAAACTCCAATACCGCATTAATAACTTTTTCAACCTCTTCGTCTGTCAAACCGTAGAACATGGGCAAACGAAGCAACTTTTCACTCTCGGCCGTGGTATATTTATCCTCGCCATTAAATCTGCCAAACTTAATGCCCGCAGGTGCGCTGTGTAAAGGAATATAATGGAACGCACTGCCAACGCCGTTTTCTTTAAGGTGGTTTATAAGCGCGCCTCTTTGTGCCAAGTCTGCCGCCTTAAGGTAAAACATATGGGCGTTATGTACACATCCCTCGGGTATCGTGGGTAATGCTATTTTGCCCGCATCAGCCAAAGGCTTAAGGGCGTTGTAGTACTTATCCCACACTGCAAGTCGTGCGTTGTTAATAAGGTCTGCCGCCTCTAACTGTGCATAGAGATATGCGGCATTCATATCGCTGGGCAAATAAGAAGAACCGTAGTCCACCCAAGTATACTTGTCCACTTGCCCTCTAAAGAAACGGCTTCTGTCTGTTCCTTTTTCTCTAATAATTTCAGCTTGTTCAATGCGGTCAGTTTTGCCTATAAGCAAAGCACCGCCTTCGCCCATGCTGTAATTTTTTGTCTCGTGGAAGCTATAGCAACCAAAATCACCAATGGTGCCTAAAGCCTTTCCCTTATAGCTTGCCATAACGCCTTGCGCCGCATCCTCTACGACCCAGAGCTTGTACCTTGCGGCTATTTCGTTAATCGTGTCCATCTCACAGGCAACACCTGCGTAGTGTACCGGAACTATAGCCTTGGTCTTGGGAGTTATTGCCGCTTCAATAAGCTTTTCATCAATGTTCATCGTATCGGGGCGCACGTCAACAAAAACTATGGTAGCACCTCTTTGAACAAAAGCGTCGGCAGTAGAAACAAAGGTGTAAGAGGGCATTATCACCTCATCACCCGCCTTTATTTCGGCAAGCAGTGCCGCCATCTCTAAAGCGTGGGTGCAAGAGGTTGTAAGCAAAGCTTTGGGAGTACCTGTTTTATCCTCTATCCATTTGTTGCACTTTTTTGTAAACGCACCGTCACCGCAGATCTTACCTGCGGCAATGGCCTCTTTTATATATTCTGTTTCCTTCCCGACAAACGGGGGACGATTAAAAGGAATCATAAGTATTTCACCTCTGTCTACGCGTTTTTATACATTCTGTCATAATAGTTTGCATAGTCACCGCTTATAATATGCTCGGTCCATTCTCTGTTTTCAAGATACCATTTTACGGTTTCAGCAATACCCTGCTCAAAGGTGTATTCGGGCGCCCAACCAAGCTCGGTAGTAATTTTTGTGTTGTCTATGGCATATCTGCGGTCATGACCGGGGCGGTCTTTTACATAAGTAATAAGGTCTTCCGATGCGCCGGCCGCTTTGATAATAAGCTTTACTATGTCAATATTTGCCTTTTCGTTGTTGCCGCCTATATTGTAAACTTCGCCTACTTTGCCTTTTTCAAGAACGGTGTATATACCTTTGCAGTGGTCGCTTACGTGCAACCAGTCTCTAATCTGTAAGCCGTCACCGTAAACGGGCAAAGGCTTGCCCTTAATGCAGTTGTTAAGCATCAACGGTATAAGTTTTTCCGGGAACTGATAAGGACCGTAGTTGTTAGAGCAACGGGTAATATTTACAGGCAAACCAAATGTTTCGTGATATGCCCGTACAAACAGGTCGGCAGATGCCTTGGATGCGGAATAAGGGCTATTGGGTGCAAGGGGAGTAGTTTCCGTAAACATACCGGTTTTTCCCAATGCGCCGTAAACTTCATCGGTGGAAACCTGTAAATACTTAACGCCTTCGCGGTACTCTCTGCTGTACTTATCGTCGGGTGCAAGCTTCCAAAACTTTTTGGCTGCGTCAAGTAACACCTGTGTGCCAAGCACGTTGGTAGTCAAAAACGCTTGCGGGTCAACAATGCTGCGGTCAACGTGGCTTTCTGCCGCAAA
>JAZUQW010000069.1:0-10843 GCA_045605905.1 Eubacteriales bacterium | reverse complement strand
TGTTGGGCTTGAAAACAGGGCGATAGTAAGACTTAATTTCTGCCGCGCCATCCTTTATGAACATATAACTGCCCTTGGGCAGAATGTTAATATCGCCTGTTACGGTATCGGGCTCGGTCACGTACTGAAAGGTAAGATAATGCTGGGTAAGGGCTTTATCTGCGGAAAAGCCCTTATAGTCCTTATCAAAAAGGTAAGCCTTAAGCTCGCTGGAGAAAACCACAGCGTCGGCGGTTTTTCTGTAATACAGCGGCTTTATGCCGAAAGGGTCGCGACCCGCCATAAGGGTTTTTTCTTGGTTATCGTAAATAAGAAAGGCGTACATACCCCTTAATTTTTTGATAAACTCGGGTCCGTAAAGAGCGTAAAGGCGAAGTATAACCTCCACCTCACTATTGCCGTCAAAGCTTTCGCCCGCCGACTTTAGCTCGTCCTTAAGCTCTAAATAATTATATATCTCACCGTTGTAAACAACGCTGTAGCGACCGCTTTTTTCAGTATAGGGTTGGGCGCCGCCCGCCAAATCGATAATGGAAAGGCGCCTAAACCCAAAGGCCACCCTGTCGGCAGTGAAAATACCGTCGTCATCGGGGCCGCGGTGGCGTATTGCGTGGGACATTTGGGTTACGCTTTTAATGTCCTCCTCGGTAAGCACCGTATATTTATATATACCGGCAAAGCCGCACATAAGCTTTTACCTCCATATAGGTTAATGTGTTTTTCTTCTTAAATTTATCTCTTCGTTAACTGCGGAATATGTCCAAGCCGCAAAGCCTATCCAAGCGATAAAGCATAGCACCTTAAAGCTGTGGAGAAGGCTTATCTCCGTTATCTCGTAGGCAACGGAAAGCAAAGCGTAAAGCAACAACGGTATGTGCTGACGCAACAGCTCGGTCTTGATATCCACATCCAAAAACAAAAGCAACTGCTTTTTTAAACGAATATCGGCAGACACAGCCACACACAGCACCGTAAGAGGTATTACCGCCTGACCTACGGATAACCAATTGTCATAGTCTAAAATATGCCCCAGCGCAAACTGTATCAAGCCGAAGGCGGCATAGGATACAAGGCCTGTCGCTTTTGCCCCCAATCGCCAAGCGGCAAAGGCAAACAGCAGCGTACCCACCCAAGCGGGAATTATCAGATTGTGATGCAGTGCCACTTCGTCATAGACCCGCAAATTCATGGAAAACAGGCCGCCCGCAAGCAAAAGCACCAGTGCGCTTTTGGTTTTTATAAAAAGCTCTTCATAGGGGGTGTCGCCCACATACTCGCCATAGCGCTTTTCCACAGATGCGCGAAAGAGCTTGTCCTTTTTTACACCTTTCATAAAGGAAAGGGTCTCTTTAAGCCACCAAATGCCCACAATAAGGCTTATAAGCAGGCAAATTACAATAGCGTAATTTTTATAAAGATTAAGCCTGCCCAGACTTAACATAGGATAAGAGTCGGGGTCGTGGTCCAAGGCTATCTCCAAAAGCGCGGTAAGCTCCGGAAGAATAGTTGCCGCCGTGTGTGCTATGGCAAAGATAATACTAAGACTGCGTACGGAATCTATATTCCCAAGAATGTTCTCGCTTTCGGAGCGTTGAGCAAGATAAGTAAAGCCGCTGAAAAACGAAATAAAGAAATAGATAATCACAAACAGCTCTGCCAGCCCTAACACGGTAACCGCGGTAAGCATATCGCTGGTGTTCATTGTAAAAGTAGAAAACATCAGCGCAAAGCGCACCCCGCTTATTGCCATACCGTAATACAGCAAACGCTGGCTGTTTTCTATGCGATACTCCAGCGCGCTTATCTCCTTTAAGGAGGTGGCTATAAGCAGATAGCCCACAGCGTTGGGTAACACATCAAAAAGCTTAACCACCGGGTCAAACAAAAACAGGCACCCAAGGGTAAAGTATAATCCGTAAAACCGTTTAAGCTTCATCTTTATCACCCTTTTTATTTTTAAGCAACTTTTTGCGCACTAACTGTTCGGTCTCTTGCTTTATGACTTCCGCCTCCATCACAGCGCGACGCTTTGTGGTGATAGTGGTAAAACAGGTGAAAAGCAACCAGGCGTTAAGAAACAATACAACGTACAAGCCCACTATAACCACCAACCCGAAGCCGGAGGGCGAAAAAGCATCACCAACCTTTAATGCCATATAAAGGGCGGTAAGATATGAGGTTATACGGGCACGCATTGCAAAGGTAGTTGCACCTCCCTGTGCCGCAATACGAGCGGTGCTGTTGCCGTGCGCAAAGGAAAGCACCGTAATGATTACAGCCAAAGCAATGCCCTTAACAACCAAAAGCGTTTGAGGAACAGCCTCAAGTTTCAAAATAGAGCGTAATATGTCGTACAAATCCACAAGGGAAAAGGGAATGGCAACTGCGGCGCATATTGCAGAAATCTTATAGCCCTTATATGCCTTAAGCTCGGAAGCAACGCCGAAAAAGCCCTTGCAAATTAAAGCATAGCCAATTACGTTAAGCCCCAAATGCTCCAGCATTAAAAGCATATATCCAAAAGCGCATAAACCAAAGCCCATAGCCCTTATTTTCCTTTCTTACTCCTTGCTGTCGGTGTTTCCCATACAGCACTTTTTGTATTTTTTACCGCTACCGCAGGGGCAAGGGTCGTTAGGCCCTACCTTTTCTGCCTTGTTTTTAACAACGGTGCGCTTTATTACAGGCTTTTCGCCGTTGGTTACGGCGTTGCCCTTAAGCACTTCTTTTCTCTCCATAGGTGCCGCCTTGGGACGTACCGCAAACAGCTTTCTTACGGTGTTTTCCCTAATCTCGGCAATCATGCGGTCAAACATATCGCCGCCTTCCAAACGGTACTCCGTAACAGGGTTCTTTTGAGCATAGCTACGCAATCCAATACCGTCCTTAAGGTCGTCCATATCGTCAATATGCAACATCCAATTGCGGTCAACGCTCTCAAGCATAATCACCCTCTCCACCTCGCGGAAGATTTGAGGTGTAAACAGCTCTTCTTGAGCGGCGTACTTTTCTTTAGCGCGCTCCACAAGCAGGTCGTGGATATCCTCACGGGTCAGTGCGGCAAGCTCGTCATTGGAATAGCGGAAATCCTCCTCGGTACAAAGGGTACCCAAAAGGTCTTGACGCAAAGCGTCCAAGTTCCACTCATCCTGCATATCGCCTTGGATGTGCTTATACATAACGCCATCCACATAGTCGCCAAACATATCGGTAATGGTCTCTTTAAGGTCCTTGCCGTCCAAAACCGCGCGGCGCTGTTTGTAAATAACCTCGCGGTGCTGATTCATAACATCGTCATATTCCAGCACGTGCTTACGGCGTTCAAAGTTGTTGCCCTCCAGCCTCATTTGCGCGTTTTCGATAGAGCCTGAAAGTATGCGTGCATCTATGGGCGTATCCTCGCCCACACCAAGCTTTTGTACCAAATTGAATATACGCTCTGCCCCGAAAAGGCGCATAAGGTCATCCTGCAAGGACAGGAAGAAGCGGCTTTCGCCGGGGTCGCCCTGTCTGCCCGCACGACCGCGCAACTGGTTGTCTATACGACGGCTTTCGTGGCGCTCGGTACCGAGAATAAACAAACCGCCCGCCGCCTTAACCTTTTCTGCCTCGGCCTTGGTTATAAGCTCTGCCTCGCTGTTGTAAAGCGCATATTTCTCACGTATTTCGATAATCTCTTCGTCCTCTGTGGAAGCAAAGCCCGTAGCCTCAAATATCTTCGCTTCGTCGTAGCCTTCTTTTCTCAAACGCTCTTTGGCTATATAATCGGAGTTGCCGCCAAGCATAATGTCGGTACCTCTGCCCGCCATATTGGTGGATATTGTTACAGCGCCAAACTTACCCGCTTGGGCAACTATTTCTGCCTCTTTTTCGTGATACTTGGCATTAAGCACCGTGTGAGGGATGCCCGTTTTTGCAAGCAGCTTTGAAAGCACCTCGCTTTTCTCAACCGAAACGGTGCCCACCAGCACGGGCTGCCCTTTTTTGTGGCACTCGGCTATCTGATTAAGTATAGCCCTATATTTACCGTTGATAGTGGTATAAACCGCATCGTTGTGGTCCTTGCGTATCATGGGCTTGTTGGTAGGTATCTCCACCACGTCAAGGGAGTAAATAGAGCGGAACTCCTCTTCCTCGGTAAGTGCGGTACCCGTCATGCCCGAAAGCTTGCCGTAAAGACGGAAAAAGTTTTGGAAGGTGATAGTAGCCATGGTTTTGTTTTCCCGCTCTATCTTAACGCCTTCCTTTGCCTCCAAAGCCTGATGCAAGCCGTTGGAGTATCTTCTGCCATGCATAACACGGCCCGTAAAGCTATCAATAATAAGCACAGCGCCGTCACGTACAAGGTAATCCACATCCCTTTGCATTACACCGCGGGCGCGGATGGCGTTATTAAGGTGATGCATAAGGGCGTTGTTTTCCGGGTCGCCCAAGTTTTCCACACCAAAATGAGCCTCTGCCTTGCGCATACCGTCACCGGTAAGAACAGCGGTACGTGCCTTTTCATCAACTATATAATCAGCATCCACATACTCTTGGTCTTCTTTTGCGTCTATCTCTTTAATGCGCTTAACCTTAAGCTTGCGCACAAACTCGTCGGCTTTTTCGTAAAGAGGGTCGCTGGCGGCGCCTGCACCGGAAATGATAAGGGGCGTTCTCGCCTCGTCTATCAAAATAGAGTCCACCTCGTCCACAATGGCAAAGGCGTGACCGCGCTGAACGGTACGTTCTTTGTAAACAGCCATATTGTCACGCAGATAGTCAAAGCCCAGCTGGTTATTTGTGCCGTAGGTAATATCCGCGTTGTATGCCGCCTGTCGCTCGGCAGTTTTAAGGCCGTTGACAATAAGACCTACCGAAAGCCCCATAAAGCGGAAGATGCTGCCCATCCACTCACTATCGCGCTTTGCAAGATAGTCGTTAACCGTAACTATATGCACACCCTTACCGTTAAGAGCGTTAAGATATGCAGGCAGGGTTGCCATAAGGGTTTTACCTTCGCCCGTTTTCATCTCTGCGATTCTGCCTTGATGGATAACGATACCGCCGATAAGCTGTACCCTGTAATGGCGCTTGCCCAAAACGCGGTCGGATGCCTCACGCACGGCGGCAAAGGCATCGGGCAGGATATCGTCAAGGGTCTCGCCCTTGGCAAGTCTTTCCTTAAGCACAAGTGTCTGTGCGGAAAGTGTTGCATCATCCATTTTAGAATACTTGTCTGCAAGCGCTTCTATTTTGTCAACCAACGGCATTATTTTTTTAACCTGACGCTGGCTGTATGTACCAAAAACTTTAGTTATTAAGGACATAGTCAGTCCTCCCCTTATATTTAATCAGTTTATTATACAATAAATTTTCCCAAAATGAAAGCGTTTTATAAAAAATAATTGCGCAAATCGAAAAAAAGCGTTATAATGTATTTGGATATATTTGCGATTACACTGAAAGGTTTAATATATGAAGAAGATAAACGTGGTTCTTTTAGAGCCGGAGATACCCCAAAATACAGGCAACATCGCCCGCACCTGCGCCGCGACCGACAGTGCCTTGCACCTTATACGCCCACTTGGCTTTGATGTGGACGACAAGCATCTTAAACGGGCGGGCTTGGATTATTGGCAGTATTTAGATCTGCACTTCTATGACGGTTGGGAAGACTTTATGGCGAAAAACGGAGATAAAGAGCTTTACTTTTTCTCTACCAAGGCGCGCCGTTGCTATGCGGAGGCAGAGTATGGTGACGAGGTGTATCTTATTTTCGGCAAGGAGACCGCAGGCATACCCGAAGCAATACTTAAAGCCCACGAGGAAAGCTGTGTGCGCATACCAATGTACGGCGACCTGCGCAGTCTTAACCTTTCCAACAGCGCGGCGATAGCGGTGTACGAGGTATTACGGCAAAATGGCTTTGAGGGACTTAACAGAGCGGGCAAGCTTTTTCCCGCCGAAGTGGATGTTAACGGGGAGGTAGTGTTTTGAAAACAATCAGCGCCATTGGCACGCCCCACGGCGTAGGCGCGGTATCTATGATACGGCTTACCGGTGATGAAGTATTTAAAGTTGTAGAACAGGTATTTTGCCCCAAGGGCAGCACCTCCATAAAAGAAAGAGCGCCCCGCAGTGCCATATACGGCACCTTTAAGGACGAGCGTGGCTTTTTTGACGACGGTATTGTAATACTGTATCCGGCACCCGCATCCTACACAGGGGAGGATATGGCAGAGCTGATGTGCCACGGCGGAGTGCTTTCCACAACGCGCCTGCTTACGGCAACGCTTACGGCGGGTGCGGCGATGGCACAGGCGGGCGAGTTTACGCGCCGCGCCTTTATAAACGGAAAAATAAGCCTGTCACAAGCAGAGGCAGTGGGACTGCTTATAGAGGCAAAGACAGACAGTTGCCTTAATATAGGCATAAAGCAGTTAGGCGGCGCGCTGACCAAAAGCATTAACCGTTGCAGCGAGCGTTTGTTGGCTATGGCGTCGTCTATGTATGCGTATATAGATTATCCCGAAGAGGACCTTACGGATATAAGCGTAGAGGAGCTAAAATCGGGGCTTAAGGAAGTAAATGCCGAGCTTGAACGGCTTAAAAGCAGTTATCGTTACGGCAAAGCGGTAACCGAAGGTGTAAAATGCGCCATAGTGGGTTGCCCCAACACAGGCAAAAGCTCGGTTTTAAATATGCTGGCAGGTGAAGAGCGCGCCATAGTTACCTCTATAGCAGGCACTACCCGCGATGTGGTTACGGAGACGGTGCGGCTTGGTGACGTACTGCTTAAGCTTTACGACACGGCAGGTATAAGAGAAGGCGGCGGCGAAATAGAGCGTATAGGCATAAAGCGCAGTATAGAAAGCCTTAAGGGAGCCGAGCTGGTGTTGGCGGTATTTGACGGCTCGAAGCCCCAAAGCGAGGGCGACAACAGCGTTATAGAGCACATAGTAGCGGCGGGCAAAACCGCCGTAACGGTGGGCATAATAAACAAATCGGATAAAGGCAAAAGCCACAGCTACAGCCTGCCCTTTAAGCAGATAAGTATCTCGGCGAAAAACGGCGACGGCATGGAAGCGCTTGAAGCTTCGGTAAACGCTCTGTACAGCGGTGGCGAGATAGAGCGGGACCTTGGTGAGACCATTACCAACGCCCGCCAACACAGCGCGGTATGCCGCGCGGCAGAAAGCGTAAGCGCCGCCCTTGCCGCCCTTGAGATGGGCTACACTCAAGACGTAGCGGGCTTGGATATTGAAGAAGCACTTGCCGCCTTGGGCGAGCTTGACGGCAAGCGAGTAAGCGAGGATATAGTTAACGAGATATTCTCACGCTTTTGCGTGGGGAAATAAGGAGAAAGCCATATGATAACATACAATGCCGAGCCGTTGGAGGTAGCGGTAATAGGCGCGGGGCATGCGGGAATAGAAGCAGCCCTTGCCGCCGCCCGACTTGGGCACAAAACGGCAATATTCACCCTGTCGTTGGACCTTGTGGGCAATATGCCCTGTAACCCTTCCATCGGCGGCACGGGTAAGGGACATCTGGTATACGAGATAAACGCCCTTGGAGGCGAGATGGGTAAAGCGGCGGACAAGGTTATGCTGCAAAGCCGAATGCTTAATTTAAGCAAGGGGCCTGCGGTACACAGTCTGCGTATGCAGTCCGACCGCCGCAAGTATCAGGACAATATGAAGCACACCCTGGAAAACACCCCTAATCTTAAGGTTATACAGGCAGAGGTTACGGAGGTAAGGGCAGAAGACGGCAAAATCACAGGTGTGGTAACAGCCTTTGGGGCGGTATACCCCGCCAAAGCCGTTATTGTTGCCACAGGCACCTCCTTGGGCGGCAGAATAATAGTGGGCGAGCACGCCTATGACTCGGGACCCGACAACACAAAGGCGGCAGTATCGCTTTCTGATTCTTTGCGTGCCATAGGGGTACCCCTGCGCCGTTTTAAAACCGGCACACCCGCAAGGATACATAAGGACAGCATAGATTTTTCGGTGCTTGAGGAGCAAAAAGGGGACGAGCCGCCCACATACTTTTCGGTAGAAGGTGAGAAAAGTCCGGGTGGCTACTCTTGTCATATAACCTACACCAACGGCGAGACACACAGGATAATAAAGGACAATTTGCACCGAAGCCCCTTGTTTGGCGGTATGATATCGGGGGTAGGCCCCCGCTATTGCCCCAGCATAGAGGATAAGGTGGTGCGTTTTGCAGACAAGGAAAGGCACCAGATATTTATAGAGCCCATGGGGGAAAACACCAAGGAGATGTATTTGCAGGGCTTGTCCTCGTCCTTACCGGAGGAGGTACAGCTTCAGCTTGTACATTCCATAAAGGGGCTTGAGAAGGCGGAGTTTATGCGCACCGCCTATGCCATAGAGTACGACTGCACCGACCCTACCGAGCTTAAGGCAAGCCTTGAGTTTAAAAAGATAGAGGGGCTTTTCGGCGCAGGGCAGTTTAACGGAAGCAGCGGCTATGAGGAAGCGGCGGCGCAGGGGCTTATAGCCGGCATCAACGCAGCGCTTAAGTTAGAGGGAAAAGAGCCGATTATATTAAGCCGTGGCGAAAGCTATATAGGTACCCTTATTGACGACCTTGTTACCAAGGGTACAGGCGAGCCGTACCGTATGATGACGTCCCGCAGTGAGTATCGCTTGCTGTTAAGGCAGGATAACGCCGAGGACAGGCTTATAGAAAAAGGCAGGGCGGTTGGCTTGGTGGGAGACGCTCACTACGCCCGCTATTTGAAGGACAAAGAAGATATAGACGCCGAAATAACCCGCCTTAAGAGTGAATCATTACCCAAGACCGAGGCGCCGGATTCTTTGCTTGCCGCCGCAGGCTTTGCGCCCACGGTTGGTGGCATTCGTAAGGCAGAGCTGTTAAAGCGCCCGGGCATAACGATAGACGACATATACCGTCTTGAGGACAACAGCAATCCACCGGAAAGGCGTATAGCCACCCGTGTGGAAACAGAGATACGCTATGCGGGCTATATAGAAAAGCAAAGGCGAGAGGTAGAAAAGCTTGCCTCCTTGGAAAGCAAGCGGCTGCCACCGGACATAGACTACAGCCAAATAAAGGGCATACGTATAGAAGCGGCGCAAAAGCTTGAAAAGTTGCGCCCCGAAAGCATAGGTCACGCCGCGCGCATATCGGGCATAAGCCCCGCTGACATAAGCGTGCTGCTGATTTATTTATCCCATAGAGGAGGCGAGAGCAAATGAGCATAAAAGAGCTGACAAAAGCAAACGCGCCTATGGAGCTTTCGGAGGAATGTCTTGAAAAGCTTGATATAATCGGCAAACGTTTGCAAACGGAAAACAAAAAATACAACCTTACCGCTCTTACCTCTGACGAAGATATATCTGTTTTGCATTTTGCGGACTGTTTACAGCTTGTGAGCAAGGTAGACTTTAAAGGCAAGACCGTGGTAGACGTGGGCTGTGGCGGAGGTTTTCCCTCCTTGGTCATAGCGGCGGCAGAGCCCACCGCAAAGGTTCACGCCCTTGACAGCACCGCCAAAAAGCTTACCTTTGTGGCAGAAACAGCCGCCACAGCGGGGATGGACAACATCAGCACCTTGGTGGGCAGGGCGGAAGAGCTGGTTTGTGACCGCAGAGAAAGCTTTGACCTTGCGGTATCCCGCGGGGTATCCAGACTTAACATCCTTGCAGAGCTGTGCCTGCCCTATGTAAAGGTAGGGGGCGTTTTTGCGGCAATGAAGGGCGCAGGCGGTGCCAACGAAGCGGCAGAAGCGGAAAAAGGCATAGCGCGCTTGGGCGGTAAGCTTAAGGCGGTAATACCGGCGCCGGTAAAGGGTGGCGAGGACCACTGTGTGGTGGTGATAGAAAAACTGCGCCCTACGCCCAAGGATTACCCAAGACAGTACAACAAGATAAAAAAGAATCCGCTTTAATTCATCCCAAGAAGCAAACTGAAGAGGTAGTAGCCGTGGCAAACAAAGCCTATCTTGAAATAACAAATATATGTAACCTGCGTTGCGGCTTTTGCCACGGAACAAAACGCAAGGGTGCTTTTATGACCGAGGCGCAGTTTACCCTGGCGGCAACAAAGCTGCGGCCCCGTTTTGACTATTTGTATTTCCATCTTATGGGTGAGCCGCTGTTACACCCCTTATTGCCACGCTTTTTTGATATAGCGGGCGACCTGGGCTTTAAGGTGATAATAACTACCAACGGCACGCTTTTAAAGGATAACAAGGACTTGTTGCTTAAGGCAAAGGCACTGCACAAGGTCAGCGTTTCGTTGCACGCTTACGAGTCTAACACCCTACCCTATCCCTTGGAGCAATACCTTGAAAACTGCTTTGACTTCTGCGGTGCCGCGGCGGAAAACGGTATAATAGCCGCCATGCGGTTGTGGAACATCGGCGGCAAAGAGGCACTTAATCAGCAGATAGTGGCGGCAATGCACAGCTATTTCGACCGAGGGGACGAAGTATGGGAAAAACGCTTTAGCGGATTTCGCATAAAGGACCGATTGTATTTAGAGTGGGGCGACCTGTTTGAATGGCCCGACCTTAAAGCCCCCGTTTACGGAAACCGACATAGCTGCTACGGTCTGCGGGACCAAATAGGCGTGCTGTGTGACGGCACCGTGGTACCCTGCTGTCTTGATGCGGAAGGGGCGGCGGCGTTGGGTAATATCTTTACCCAAGATATAGAAGAAATATTAAGCTCCCCAAAAGCAACTGCCATAAAAAAGGGCTTTGAAACCCGCCGTGTGACCGAGCCGCTGTGTATGCGTTGCGGCTTTGCTCACGCAAAATTCAGCTAAAAATTTAAGGCTTTTCGGCACAAAACCGAAAAGCCTT
>JAZUQW010000068.1:0-3039 GCA_045605905.1 Eubacteriales bacterium | reverse complement strand
ACGGCAACGGGCTGTACCGCGCTTTTAACAACGCCATTTTCTTCAACTTCTACTTCGAACTTATTACTATCGATAGTTACAATATACTTTCTTGTCATTTTTGGCTCCTCCTAAAATTAAAGCTGTTTAATGGACTTAATTCTGAAATTAACTTTACCGTCACCGTTAGCGGCGGCTATTGCGGCTGAAATAATTGCCGCCAATTCTGCAGCGGTCATACCGTCAACAACAGTATCCTTGGTAATGTACCCGTCAGCAGAAGCATTGTTTTTTGCCATAACTATACCTCCAAAAATTTTACAGTGTACCATCTTCTAATGTATTGTACACTAAATGTTGTAATATTGCAATAAGCAAATAACAAAAACTTTTATAGTATTAAAGGCATTTAATTGTTGAAAAAAGCAAAAAACAGTGTTATAATACGGTCATAACATAACATACAGGAGTAATTATCTAATATGGAGAACATGGAACACAATGTAAAACGCGTATTGATTACTGAAGAAGAGCTTAAAGCTAAGATTGCAGAATTAGGCAAGCAAATATCTGAAGATTACAAGGGTAAGCCTTTATTGCTTGTTGGTATTCTTAAAGGCTCGTTGATGTTTATGGCAGACCTTATGCGCGCAATAGACATTAATTGCAAAATTGACTTTATGAGTATTTCCTCGTATTATTCCGGAACACAAAGTAGTGGTCAGGTTAGGATTGTTTTGGATTTAAACAAACCCGTTAAGGATTACGATCTGCTTATAGTGGAAGATATACTTGACAGCGGCATTACTCTTTCTTACATAAAACAATTACTTCTCCCCCGCTGTCCTCGCAGTATAAAAATATGCACTTTGCTTGATAAACCTGACAGGCGTAAAACCGATATAAAAGCGGATTATTACGGTTTTACTATTCCCGATGAGTTTGTAATCGGTTACGGTCTTGACTATGATGAAGATTACAGAAATCTTCCATATGTCGGTATAATCAAAGACGAAGCGGTTAAACAATAAAACGCAGTAAACGCAGGCATGCTTATTTAAGTTTGCCTGCGTTTTTATCATAGTACAAATAAGCCTTCATGCTTCCTGGAGTGATTAGAATATGTCAGGCTAATTTTAGGTTGACTTTTAATTTGGTGTATAGTATAATAGTACAGATAGAAATAATAATTATGCGAAAGGGGGAGTTGGTTTGTCCAGTGCTATACGTAACTTCATTGTTATGTTTTGCTTGTTTCTGATCTTTTTTGGTATTTGCGGACATTATTTTGCAACAACTCTTGTGCCCGATTTAATCAGCGCCAGAGATTCAGATACCGGCAATTCAGATGCCGATGATCGAGAGCAGTCGGTGGATGAGAACAACGGCATTATCGGAGATGATAATTTGTCAAACACTGAAGACGACACAGAATATGATACCTTTACAATGGCCTTCTTTTGTTTAGGTTTGGAAGAAGAGCTTGTTGAGATATATATGGTACACGTTAATGACGGTTACAAAACATGCGTCTCTGCTTCTATTCCTGCTTCTTCTACAGCAGAAATTGGCGGTTTTTCTTTAATGGAAATTTACAAGAAAAACGGTGTTGACTACCTTGTTAAAAAGCTTCAGTATTTAACCGGATATACTATTGACGATTACGCAACATTACTTGCTGTTGATCGAAACGGTAAAGGGCACAGTGTGACTGATTTAAGCAAACGCTTTGGTTATCACTACAGACTTAACGAGGCCTTTGAATATCCCGACCCATTATATGTTATCTATAAAGACAAGTTAGAAAACGGGGAGATCGAAGAGGAAGAGATTTCTGAAGAGTCCGGTGACGCTGTTACCGATAACGATGCGCCTAATGAATACTTTACCGTAGAAGCGGATAATTATGACTTGCTCGCAATAACCAACGGACTTAAAAATTATGTTATACTGTTAGACAGTAAATATAATCCCAACGCGCATGTAATATTTGAAGAATTTTTAAAACGAATGCTTGAAAACGACGAGCTAAAGAAAAATTTAGACAAACAGGCATCTGTGATGAAATGTTTTGAAGATAAAACGTTTTCGGACATTGAGTATAAAGATACCAAAGTTGCCAAATATTTGTTCAAATACGAAAACCAGCAAACAGCATTCAAATGCGAAAAGATTTCTGATTGGGACAACATCAAAAACACGCTAAAAGCGAAAGAAAAAGGTAACGTTGAGTAATCTGTCAAGGAGGATAATTATGAAAGTTGAAACAAAATGTATACATGAGGGATACAAACCTCAAAACGGCGCTCCGTTAGCTCTGCCTATATATCAAAGCACGACATATGCTTACGATTCCACAGAACACATAGGTAAACTTTTTGATTTGCAGGCAGATGGTCATATGTATAGCAGGATTTCCAATCCTACCGTTGCGTATGTTGAAGAAAAAATTGCAGCTTTGGAAGGCGGCGTGGCTGCAGTTTGTATGTCTTCAGGACAAACTGCGTCTTTCTTATCTCTATTTAATATTTTAGGTGTTGGTGACAGCTTTTTGTGTTCTTCGCGCATTTACGGCGGAACAATTAATCTGTTTTCCGTTACTATGAAGCGTATGGGGATAGAATGTATATATTTTGACGAAGATATGCCGGATAGTGAAATCGAGGCTTTGATCAAGCCCAATACTAAAGCCGTGTTTGCAGAGTCTTTGGCAAATCCTGCTCTTTCTGTTCTTGATATTCGCAGAATTGCAGATTTAGCCCATAGACATGGCATGCCTCTTATAGTTGATAATACCTTCCCTACTCCTATCCTTTGTAGACCGCTTGAGCATGGCGCAGATATCGTTATACATTCCACTACAAAATATATGGATGGTCACGCTGTACAAGTTGGTGGATGTGTAGTTGATGGCGGCACTTTTGATTGGGAGAAAAACGGTTATACATGTTTATCTGAACCTGATGAGTCTTATCACGGTGTTGTATATACAAAAAGCTTTGGAAAAGCAGCTTATGCAACAAAATTGAGAACACAACTCATTAGAGACTTTGGCACATA
>JAZUQW010000067.1:0-2062 GCA_045605905.1 Eubacteriales bacterium | reverse complement strand
CTGTCGGCTCATATTTGCTTTGTGCATTATATGTGCAATTTTCTTCAAATTCTTCATTATCGCACGATATTGTTATCGCATCGCCTTTAGAAAACTTATATCCGCCCTCTCCGTCAAAAAAACCGCCTTCAATCCATATTCTATTGCCCGTACCCTTTTTTTCGTCAGGGTCATAAAATAAAACACTTGCATCCGTAAGTGCCTCTGTTATATAGCCTGAGCTTTCATCTACATAACTGTAATATGCTCCATCAGGAAAAACAATTATCGTACCATTAAAATCAACAAGCGAACGCGAGACCGTTTTCTCTTCTTTCGCTTCCTCTTTTTGCTCCTGTTTTTCTAAATTCATTACCCGTTTGCCGTTATAATAAAGCTTGCCGCCTGCAACCCCTGTAAATTTTTCTATAGTACTGCCGTTTTCAATTTTAGGTGCTATAATGCATTCAATATCACTTATCGGTTTGTCATCTTCATCTTTCATACATTCAATACAGGTACTGCTATAGCACGGCGCAAGAAACGGAAAAGCACGAGAGCTCATATTCTTCATATCGCAAAACTCGTTTTCTTTAATTTCTTCGGTGCGGCACAGACCGCCAAAATTATCTGTATACAGTTTGCTTGCCGTAGCTCCGCTTTCAAATATGGGTTGCATCATAACTCGTCACTCCTTTATAAAACACACAATCGAAGGCGCAACGCCTTGCGCCCTCTGTTCTGTGCTTTTAAACTCACGCTGTTGCGCAGCTCTCAATTCTTACCATAAATTCTTCCGCCAAAATCTCAGCAGTATGAATAGCCTTCCAGCCGGAAGTACTTCTCTGGTCTAACGGGTCGGCACTGCCTGCGCTGCCAAGCTGCTTTATAATGGTTTTAAGTCCACCGTCCTCAATGCTTGTAACGCCATAAGCATCCTCCGCTATAACAAGAGTGGAATAAACCTTTTTGTCGCCAACGTTAAAAGTGACAGCTTCAGTTGTTTCAACAAAGCGCACCCCGTGAATGCGGCCTATTTCACCGTTATACCAGTCTTTCGGGTCGTATGTCTTAACAGCCTCCCAGTCGGGGTCATTTGTCAGGTCATACGAAACGTCAGGGTGGATAATAGCTACATAAGAGCCTTTGATTTTTCTCGCCTTGTTGTTTTTAAGTGTGCGAACCGCCTTTTTAATATCATCGACGGTCAACACGTCCCCCGCTGCCAACGCACTTCTTGCTGATTTACCTCCGCTGTACTGTACGTTTGTGCCGGCATTTAACACGTTAGCAGTCAGAGCATCTAAGGTCTCGCCTGCCTGTGCTCCTAATAATTTGTTGGCCTCAACAAGTATCGGGTCAATAGTTGTAAGGTCTAATATGTCAGTCATAGCGACAAAATCACCATACTGTCCTACGGTTGCTGTAATAGCTGTTACCGTAAGCTCTTTACCCGACGGGGTTACTCCTTCGGTAAGCGGTGTCATTGCCTTCGGCAATGAGCTGAATTTTCTGAACTCAATCGTCTTGCCGCCGTTTTTGGGGATGTTTCTTTTCTGTCCAAACTGATTATGTACCAAATTGGGTTTAGCAATCGATAACAAATGTAAATCAAAATATGTTTTGTTCTCCGCACTCAGCGAAGCTGTTCCAGTGGTATTTAATACCATATCTGCCATTTATATCACTCTCCTAAAAACTTATTTTTTCTCCGTTTTGAACACGTCTTGCAATATCTGCAATCTGCTCATCTGTCATTCGGCTTATATCTGTCTTTGGGCTTGCCGCAGTCGGTTGTGTCTGCGCCCCCTCAATAGTCCTTGCCTGCCCCGATTTAACCGAGGAAATAATTTTTGCTCTTTCGGCTGCCGCTATTTTTTGTGTGTAGTCGTCAAAATATACTGCCTGATAGGCAAGGCGCAAAGCATTGCTTTTTGTCGCAGGATTGCGGTACAGGCTCTCTAACATATTCACAAACTGCTCATTGTCAACAGCTTGTCCCATGTCAAAATCAGGAATGCTTTTTATAAGCTCAACCCTCTGCTGCTCTACATCGTTTAAAAACTGTCTGCTTTCTTCTTCA
>JAZUQW010000066.1:0-5132 GCA_045605905.1 Eubacteriales bacterium | reverse complement strand
ATGGAGCAAAAGCAACGCCGGGTTTACATTGTAATTACACAGTCCGGTTCCATTCTCTCAAAAATACTGAAAATTGTCACAAGAGCGCCATATAATCACGTGTCGTTAAGCTTGAACACTGACCTGCACGTTATGTATTCTTTCGGCAGGCTAAAGCCAAAAAATCCTGTGATTGGCGGTTTTGTTAAGGAGTCGCCTTTTAGCGGCACATTTGCGCGGTTCAGCAACACAAAGGCTTTGGTGTTGTATATGGATGTAAGTGAAAAGCAATACGAAGCAATGGAAAGACATTTACAAGCATTGTACAATCGAAAAGATCAGTACAAATACGACGTAATAGGCTTGCTTTTGGCGGCATTTAGGGTAAAATACACACGAAAAAACAGATACTACTGTTCGGAATGGGTAAAGGAAATGATGTTAAGGCACAAGCTTGCCAAAAAGGCTGATTTTAAAAAAATCACAAAACCCATACACTTTTTGGATCTTAAGGAAGCCAACCTTATATTCAAGGGTAAATTGCAAGATTACAGCAGGCGCGCCGCCTGTAGCCTCGCATAGGAAGCGACAAAATGACAGAGCTTATTTTAATGCAAGTTTTAGTTTGCGCTGTACAATATTTTATTGCCACCAGCGAAAACATACGAAACATCTTTGTTGTTACACTGTTATTCAATGTTTTTAATCTGCTGTGCTATTATCTGAACGAGGATATGGCAACGGTTTATTCTTACATAGTGATATGTGTAAGATCCGGAATTTACATATACCGCGACAAAATAAAAAACCATCGCCTGCACTTTTTGGTTCCCATAGCCGCAATAATTGTGCAAACGGCGGTAGGTTTTACAGCCATTAAAAGCTTGTGGCAATTATTGCCGATTATAGCGCCCTGCTATGTAAACTATTATTTGTGGTTTTACAAGGATACACAAAAACTGCGCTTGGGCAACATAGCAAACAACAGCCTGTGGGGGATATACAACTTTGCCACAGGGCTGTGGATAATAGGCATAGTCAGGATTATAACCGTAACGATGAATGCGGTCTCTTACAAAAAGCACAAAACATAAAATTGCCCCAAGAAGCCTAACGGCTTCTCGGGGACCCCGATATTACAAGCGCCAACCGAAAAATCTCGGTTGGCGCTTTTGTTTTGTAAATTTAGTTATACTCTAAACGTTTTCTGATTATTGCAAAGTCAGTAGTGCTGATATTTCCGGTACTGTCCATATCGCCGGCGTAGAAATACACACCGCTTACAGGGTTGTCGCCCGAAACAGCCTTGCGCAAAATGTGCAGGTCTGCTGTATTGATAACGCTGTCACCGTTAATGTCGCCCACACAGTAAAGCTGATATGTGGTGCCTGTGGCGTTTACGGTTACGGTAGCACCGGTGCTGTTACCGTTTACGGTTACTCTTGAATCCAAGAAAAGCTCTGCTACAGCTTCTTTTGACATATTAATGGAAGGCAAAGAAACGTAGCCGTCACTTTGACATACAGAGCCGGAGGAGCTGTTAACCACGCCGATAGTAGGCTCGGCATAAGTAACGGTTTCGCTTGCGGGAGAAATAAAGGTTATTCTTGCACCGGGGTAAACAGTCTTACTTGATACATCTATGCCCGTAAGGTAAACTATATCACCTGCTACAGCCGCCATAGCGTTTGCGTTGCCGCTGTATGCCGCACCGTGAAGGCCTATTACTATACCGCCACTGGGAACGGTGCAGGTATAGGTAGAGTCGCCGTTGGCGGAATAGGTGGAAGAAACAACGTATCTGTTATTGGTTGAGTCATAAGAGCAGATAATTGTACGTGCCCAGGTAAGGTTTGCGTTAGTAGAAGTAAGTGTACCCATACTGTCGGTGAAGATAACAGCGTTATCGGTATTTATGCGAGTGTTGAAAGAGGTAAAGTTGCTTCTGCCCTCTCCTCCTTCGCCGTAAACGCTGACTTCACCCACAAACAGATGAGAGCTTGCAAAGAAGATGCGGAACACCACATATCTATCGGTTGTAACAGTGCTTGACACCGCCTCGTAAGGGATTATCTGATAAACGCCGGTTTCTGCGGTAATGGTTGGCTTAAGGCAAGAATGATAATAGTAAGACTGACCATCCTCACCCGCATATACTTCCACTGAAACAGGCGCGCTTATACCCCACGTTGTAAAGTGGCAAACAGAGATACCAAAGCCGGTAACATTTTTGATTTCGCCAAGATCAACTTTAATATCGGTATAACTGCCCTTGCCATCGATATATCCGTGGGCAGAGTTGATATGGTAACCTGTCCAAGCCGCAGAGGTTGCGCCGGAACCGAAAAGCACACCGTCGGTCATCTCACTTAAACCCGTATCGGGATAAGCGGTATTGGCATCATGAGTGTCATAAGCGGCACCAAGAGACAGCCTGTTATCTTTTGAAGTTTTATCGGCTACCAAAGCTTGTATTTTTGCCGCCATATTCATCTTTTGAACATCCGTATACGCAGAGGAGTTTACCATACGGCTGCCCTCAACATAGGCGTAATCTATTCTGTCAAGTGCCAGATCGCTGTACAAAGAAATATCAACAGAGGCCGCCGCACTTAAAGCACTTGCAAGCATAGACTTGCCGCTGCCAAGCTCTTGCAGTTCCATAATAGCGCGCTTATGGTCACCCATTATGCTTGTAGATCTGTTATATATGGCGCGCGCCTCGGTAAGAGCGTTTTGCAATGCGGTGCTGTTGTTAGAGGCAAGCACAGCTTCCGCCTCGGTTATCTCTGTTTGCAGAGCCGCCTTAACCGTAGAGCTTGTGGCACTGGAACGGCTGACAATAAGAATACAGTCGGCTATCGAGCGGGTACTTGACTGAACATAGCCCGCACTACCGCTGCCCGTATTGGAAACATACATTGCGCTGGAGCCGCCACCATCCATACGGATAACATTTACACAGCCCATTTGTTCCATGGCATCCGCAACGTCCCTAAGTGTAAGAGAGCCGCCGCTGCCTGTAGAGCCGCCTTCACTGGTGAAGAACACATAGCTGCCGTCTGCCTTTTGACCAAAGGCTGTCCAACGAGCCTGAAGGGTTACGGAGTGGGTGCCTATTGTGCTGTCTATACGTGTACGGTCAACGCCATCCTTAACAAGCCAACCAACATTGGAGATTACAGAATTTGCGTCCTCCATTATCTCTTTGGAGGCTGCCACAGTCTCTTCGGTGTTGATGGTGATGGTATCCCCTACTTTAACGCCGGAAATATAGCTTTCGTAGGAAGACCCCGCACGCATAAATAAAATGAACGTATCGGCATAAACACCGCTTGCACCCAGAGCACCGCCATAGGTGTTTTGGGTTACGGAAACAACCTCACCAATAAGGGTCTGACCCACTGCGAGATCGGTATTATCTACCTTTTTGCAAAGGATTTCGGTGCCGGGGCATACAGAGTAGCTATCGCACTTGGTGCCACAGGAGGTATCGAAATAATAGAATCTTTCGCTCCAATTACTTGCAGAGGCAGAACCGCTGGTCTTGTTTATGTAATAAAGCATATCGGCATAGTCCTTACCGCCTATGTTTATGGTGTATTTAAGGCTACTGCTGACGATGTTCATACTACCGTCAGAACCAAATGCCACAACCTCACCGGAGGAACCCATATGGGCGCCAACGATTTTACCGTTAGAAATACTTATACCGGTAAGGGTGCCGTAAGGGGTGCCCATTGAGAAAAACGAACCGTTTATAATGCCCGCAACGTTGTAGCCGTATTTGCTTGTTGCGATGCTGTATTGGGTAGCAAGGGTGCCCGATGTACCCGCATAGCCTTGAAAAGCCATGGGAATATATCCGTTTGAGGGATTAAAAGTGAGGGTCGTGCAGGCAAGGGTGTTGCCGTTTTGACCGCTGGTAACGTTGTATTTAGCATAGGTTACCCCGGTTTTTACCGTGTGACCTGTGGTATAGGACATGGAAAATGCCGCCGATACCTGAACAGGGCATACGGAAAGAGCCATAACAGCAATTAAAAGCAACGCCGTTATTTGCGAAAAAAGCTTCTTCATATGTATACCTCCAAAAAACACTTCTTCTGTTAATGATTATACATTTAAAATACAACAGTGTCAACAGCTTAAAGATAAATTTTTCAAGAACACAAAATTTAGGTGTTTTTTGTATAATATTTGCAAATTTAGCATTGCACGACGGAGTTTTTTGTGATATAATTACCATATATTTTATCAAACTGATATCTTTGGAAAGGATGTTTGTTATGAAAAAGCTTAACAAAGCATTGGCATTGGTGCTTGCAATGCTGTTTATCGTGCCGCTTTTCCCTGCGGCGGGTCAAGGGATAACGGTAAACGCCGCAACAAATATAGAAAGCGGCACCGTGGTATATTACGAGGATTTTAACTATGCGGACAACTCCTCTAAAGCATCGGTGCTTTCCACATTGGGTTGGACGCTTTCTGAAGATTTGCAGGCAAACAAAACCAACTACGCCATATCCGGCGGCAAGTTGCTTTGTGACAGCATAGCCTCCGGTGCAACGGCAGACTCTTACGTTACGGTATTGGATGATGCTGCTATGGGCGAGATAGTAAAAGGGGACTACTCCATAAGCTACAAGCTTACCTATATAGAGGCGGCTAATTATACCCGCTACGGCGGCTTTATTTACAACTACAACGGCTACAAAAGCTATAACACAGTGCATTTGCGAATAGCGGGCTACGGCAACAATCAGGTTAGAACCGCCACTAATTGGAAGGATTATGATGCTGACGGCTCTTACTATATGAAGTCCACAGGCACGGCATCTATATCCTATAAGCTTTTCGGCACACAGTGTCTTACGGCAAACGCCTCCAGCAACACCGCGTATCCCTTTGTAGGCAAAGAGCTTACCGTAAGGATAGCTGTTGATGCAGACCTTGGCCCTACGATATATGTTAACGGCACAAAGGTTTCTGTGCCCACAAGCACCCATAAAGAGCTTTTCCTTTCCACCGCCCAATACGCGGCGGCGATCGCCCTTAAGACCACAAAAGAGGTGAAGCTGTATATAGACGACTTTATGGTTTACACAGGCTTGGGTGAAGTTCCCTCAAACGTAAGCAAGGATAAGGTTACC
>JAZUQW010000065.1:0-3483 GCA_045605905.1 Eubacteriales bacterium | reverse complement strand
AGACCTCACTCACACAACAATGGTCTTACCCCTAACCAAAAGGAGGCGATGTTTATGTTTGTATAATTTTTCCTCTTTTTGCTGTCTACTTTATTGACATTGATCCATATATTTCTTTCGTTTACTTGTAGCCCATACCTTTTTAATTTTCTAACTCTCACAAGGTGCTTTAAAGCCACAAGAATAATAGAAGATAATGTTTGTGACGTTGTGTTCACTACCAACAAGATAACCATTGAGAATAGATTGTCTGTATTTAATTTTTGTATAATCAATGTTGATAAGACAAGCAATAAGCTCTGTATGGTCAGATATGGCACTAACTCAAAGAGCGTTGTTTTAGCATTTCTCAGTTCACTAAAAACGGGGGTTGTCCCATTTTCAATTGATTCCTTAACCCTATTAAACTCAGCGATAAAATCTATCTTTTTGTTCATTTGCGTATACCATCTCATTTCACATTTTCCAGAAAGTCCAGCACACCGACGGAGTACTTTAAGCGGTATGCTGTCATTTCTGATTCTTTTATGTATTTGCGCCCGTATTCTAATTTCATTTCTCGCCATAAGGTCCAGGGGATGCGATAAAATCTTTGCAGGCCGAAGGCTACAATCACAAAGCACTCTGCGCCGAGCTTAAAATATTCAGGTTCATAGACAGTTCGATAAAAAATAACAGTTCGTCGCAATATGTAATCGCTTTGGTTATGCCTTCGCATCGCTGATGCTTATTTGTCTTATTGTTTATACGATTTGCCTCGAGCAATTTTTCGTATATCTCAAGGCTTTTAATCTGCATTTTATCCACCAGGGAATGTCTGAATTTTTTAGGATATCTGTTGCAGTTCGATGTCAGCTTAAAAGTATGTACTGCCAGTTCTTTTGCTTTTACGATTACCTTTAGTTCAGAATCGCTCATAGTTTAATCCTCGCAAGATACTAAGATAGAAGATTTAAAGCGTAAAAACGGGCGAACGCCGTCGCCGCCGTAGTAGTACCCGTAGTTGAGGCCACCGCGCGGCGAAACGCAAGTTATCCACGGACAGTTTTTGTAATGTGGCTCTGCGCTGTCGGGTGTTGCAAGCCACCACCATTCGTCGAGCTTGTGCTTATCAAATATCTCTACGTTCTCACGATAAAAATCAACTGTCGGCAAACTTATTTTAGATGTCATTTCTCCGTATGTTTTTAAACCATCGAGCGTGGTTAAATCTGTTACGACATCGCAAATATTGTCTGCTCCAACAGTGGCCTCGATTTCAGGCAGGACCTCGTTGTTTAATCTTTCTAAAATTTCGCTCGTTTTAAAGTTGTTGCTCTCGCCGAACTCTGAATTAAATACAGAATCTTTGAATACCGCTACCGAAGTTTCTCCGGGTTCAGGGAAATTAATCAGTTCGTAATTTCCGATTTTAAATATCTTTCCTTTTTCAACCTCTGCTAATTTTTTTACTGTGCTCATGTTTTTGTCCTCCTTAAATTTATTTAGATACCAAGATATCAGATTTTAAGATACAAAACGGGCGAACGCCGCCATGGCAGCCGTAGATGACAAAGTCCAAGAAGCCGCGCGGCGAAACGCATTTTACGCAATCAGTATCCTCGTGCGTTGCTGTACTGAATGGTGTTGCAAGCCACCACCATTTGTCAAGCTTATATTTGTCTAAAATTTCAACATAACGGCGATACTGTTCTGCTGTTAAAAGCGATGCCTTGCGCATAATTGTGCCGTAGTCTTTTAAGCCGTCATCAGAGGTCAAGTCTACCTCATGTTCTATTAAACCTTCTCTGCCTATTGTTTCTTCTAATAGCTCTTTAAACGAATCGCATATGTTGTCCACATTCGAATTGCGATAGTCGTTGTTTTCGCCGAAACTTTCCTCTTTGTGCAGAAGGTCTTTTAATAAGACTGCTGTGCCTTCAGGTAAATGCTCAAGCACAATTAACTCAAATTCGTCAATTTTACAAAGTTCGCCTGCGGGTATGTCGCCTATGGTGTAGGCAGGTGGCTCACCGCTATCATTGGCGCAAGCTCTTTCTATTGCCGCTGTCTGTCCTTCGGTCAAGACGATTCTCTGTCCGTTAATCTGAATAAAGTTTTCCATTTGTTTTTGCTCCTTTCTTTTAAATCAAGCATTTTATTTTGGTACGCGTGTTCCAATCTTCCGCCGCCAGTTCTTTTGTGGCTCTCCATATTGGCATACCTGCAACCATAGGGCATTTGCATTTTCTATCATCGCAAACTGCATGATATCTTTTGGGTATGCCTTTATCGATAGACTCTTGAATGTGAGCCTTGTTCCCGCAAAAAGGACATGGTAATAATTCAGGCATTATGTATTACTCCTTTCCGGCGCATTCGGCAAGGGCATCCAATAATCAATTTGCGGATTCATAATATTCAGAAAGCTTTCTATGTACCAACCACCTTCCGAGCATTCCGCTATCAGAACAGCATCCTCAAAAGAAATGTTTCCGTACGTCCCATTCGCAACTGCCAAAACGCATGTGTCAGTTTCGGGCAAACGTTCTTTTGTGCTTATCCACTGATTTGCCGTCGTCACATCCGCTATGCTCATTGTGGATAGGCATCTGCCTGCTGCGCCGTGGCGTTCCAAGTGCCAGCCGTATGCAATTAATTCATCTGCGTCTATTAATCTCATATGTATCACTCCTATTTCACATTTTCCAGAAAGTCCAGCACACCGACGGAGTACTTTAAGCGGTATGCCGTCATTTCTGATTCTTTTATGTATTTGCGCCCGTATTCTAATTTCATTTCTCGCCATAAGGTCCAGGGGATGCGATAAAATCTTTGCAGGTTAAAGGCTACAATCACAAAGCATTCTGCGCCGAGCTTAAAATGTCTTTCAAGCGCCTTTTGTTGTTCTTCGGTCACTGCGCTTTGGTTTATGCGGTCCGAATCCGTATCCTTAGCCTCAAGTACGATAGATTTACCGCCGATTAGCGTACCTTTAAAATCAGGCTGTGCCTTTTTCTCATAAAATGCAGTAAACTTTCCCCGGCTATCCATCTTGCTTACCTGATGAACCGGCTCGGGTGTTTTGTCTATCTCTGCAATGCCGTGCATTTTGTAATGCTCGCACGATGCGCTGATTATATCCTCAAAGGCTTTACCTTTTCTCCTGCTCTGCGCTCCCTGTATTATTTTCTGATATTCTGCAGCTGTCATTGTTTTATTGCTCCTTTTACCAATTCACTTTCGGCATGTCCCTGTTCATAATGTGCTTGAATAAGTCTTTTTCTACAAGAGGTTTTATGTCACGCTGTGTCCTGTTTGTTTTTTTGGCAACACGCCTTATTACGCTCTGAATAGAAAAACCTTGATTGTATAAGTCTATAGCAAATTGCGTGCTGTACTCGTTTTCGTTTGACATCAATATCATTCCTTTCAAATTAAAACGGCAAATCTTCTCCTATGTAAGCTGCCGAAAATTCGTTATAGTCTTCGTCTGTCTGTTCC
>JAZUQW010000064.1:0-3567 GCA_045605905.1 Eubacteriales bacterium | reverse complement strand
GCATCAACTGCACCCGCACCTAATCCGTAGGGCACAGCAAAAACACAAAGCATCCAAAACGAGGGCGATATCGAAAAACCGAAAAGCGCCGCCGCTGTTGCGGCTACGCTAAACGCAGTGACTTTGCCTGCACCGCATTTTAGGGTTAGCTTATCCGACAGCAAGCTTGAAACAACGGTGCCCACCGAAATAATCGTCGACACTATGCCCGCATAAGAAAGCGGTGCATTTAAGTCGTATACCATAATAGGCCACGCCGAGCCAAGCAAAGAATCCGGCAAGCCCAAACCGACAAACGCTAAATATATAATGGCGATAAGCAAGGAGAACATACAAAAAACTCTCCGTTTTTATTAAAATGGAAAAACTGATACAGGCAAAAAATTAAACATCAACGCCTAAAAGCTTTTTAGCCAAAATACCTACGCCAAATGAGATTACCGCAACGCCTATGCTAATAAGAGCCATCTCAAGGAATCTGGAGAAAAAGGCTTGATCCTTTGCAACTGAAGTATAATATGTAAAGCCTGCAATAATAAAAACAATAATCAAAAGCATACATACAAGTGCAGGAATATACTGTGCGCTGTCGAACAACAGATACGGTAAAATCAGCAGTACAACGGTTATCAAATACGCCACACCTGTATAGGCACAGGATTTAAAAGCATCGTTTCTGCCCTCGCTTTTTGCAGACAAAAATTCGCTTGATGCCATAGAAAATGTTGCAGAGATACCTACAATTAACCCCGAAAGCGCAACAAGACCTGTGTTCTGCAAAGCGAATGTAAAGCCTGCAAGACTGCCTGCCAACTCTACCAAAGCGTCATTAAGCCCTAACACCATACTGCCCACATACTTCAAACGTTCTTCATCCAGCATAGAAAGCAAGGCTTGCTCATGCTCTTCTTCCTGTTCTTTTATATGCAGACTTTCAGGTACTTCCTCCGCGAGAGATGCGTATTCCTCCTGGGCGGCTTCCTCTCCCCGTTCCATAAGCTTAACGGCAAAGGTAAAACCGAAAATACGGGCAATAAGGGTATACTTAAACACCTTTGCTTTTTGAGGCTTCATCTCTACCCCGGTATAATTCTTCCATATTTCGTAATGGGATTTTTCTTCACTTGCAAGCCTTTCCAAAGTTTTACGGTTTTCTTCTCCTTTGGCAAATTTAGCTATTTTCTTATAAATAACACTTTCGGTCAGCTCATTTTGTTGCATTTTATTTATTAAAGCCAGGGCTTTGTCTGTTAATTTGTTGCTCATATAAACAGCTCCTTCCTTAATTGTGCTTTAATTATACAACACACCATGTATGCTTGCAACATTTTTTTGCAATAATTTAAGTAATCTTATGATGTTTTTTTAGCATATAAAAAGGCAAACGCGCTTGCGCGATTGCCTTTAAATGATATAGAATTTTTACGATGTGCTTTAAAGATACGCGCGTAGGTCAAATGCCAGGCGCGATTCTGAATCAATAAGACGTTTGGCGATATTTTTTGAAGATTCATCTGCCGCCTTATACTGATTAAGATAACGGCTTAAAGACTTTACGCCCATATTGCATCCGTCCGTCATCAAGTCGGATACTGTGCGGTCGCTTTCATTTACCGCAAGCTTGGCATTTGTTTTTATCCATGACATACCCTTGGCAATAGGATTGGGGTCCTTTCCGTCGTCGCTGTATCTCTCCAAAAGCCCTTGCAATTCTCGATTTAAGCCAACATGTTCTTCTCTGCAGCGGGTAAGGCGTTGTTTTAATGTGTCTGATCTAACATAATCCAGCACGTCATCAATAGAGCTGACGCCCATTTTTACACCGGCATCACACTCCCGCAGAAGCTTTACTGTATCCTGTTCTATCACTTTTATCGTCCTTTCTGTTTTGTGATAGTAACAGTATGCACAGCTTTTGCTTTTTATATAATTATAAGCTAATCTTTCCACACAAAATTGAAATTAATGGATTCTCCACCATCAACCAAAATGTTTTGACCTGTACAAAACTTATTTATAACTGTCAAGAAGTACGCCCATTGACCTATTTCATCAGGGCTTGCCCAACGCTTAAGCGGGGTTTCTTTCATTATCTGCGCCCACAGCTCAGGGTCGTTTATGACACAGTCATTGAGGGGTGTTAATACCCCGCCCGGATCCAAGCTGTTGCAGGTGGCACCGTAAGGTGCAACACGCATTGCTACGTTTTTTGTATACGCTAAAACGCCGCCCTTACTTGCGCAGTATTCGGGAAACTCGGAGCCTGTATGGGCGCTGGCAGAGCCTATATTCAAGATTGATTTTATATCGCCTTGAACACCGTATTTTTCTGTAATACGTATTAAAGCTTTGAGGTTTATATCGATATCGTCTTCGTTTTGGGTACCTGCGTTGTTTATGAGGATTTCAACACCGTGAATATCGGGTAGCTTTTCTGTGTCGCGAATATCGCACACATAATGGATATATTCCCCGTGGAATAATGTTTGGGGCTTTCTGTCTATACCGATAACGCTATGTCCCTCTTTTAAAAACAGTTCTGCTATAGCTTTTCCTATACCCTGTGAAGTGCCTGTGATCAATACCTTCATTTCGCTGCCCCTTTCCTTATATGCTCAAAGTATTCCTTCCCCACCGACTCTGCCTGCCACTTTTTAGTGATACGATAACCGAAGGGCGAGAATATAACCTGCATTAACAGCTCGGCCACTGCTCCGGTAAGAGCACACATACCGCACTGCAGTACCGTCCAACAAAAACCATCCCAAAAAATAGGAGCAAAAAATACGAAAACAATAATCGAAAAAATAAAATTGTCCACAAATTGACCTATAAAGGTGGATATATATGTACGCATAACAAAGGCAATCTTACCGTCGGGGTTGCGTTTAAAGCTTTTGCCTATCATCCAATTTAAACCGTTGTTTATCATCGCAGAGATGAGAAAAGCCACGGTGCTGCCCAAAAGTATAAACCACGTACCGCCGAAAATGCCGTCAAATGCGCTGTAGTCATCGGCATTGGAGGGGATAACGCTTGCAACGAAGAATATAAGACAGGTCAATAAATTTATACCGGCGGCTAACACGGATATTCGGTTAGAAGCCCGGGGGCCGAAATGTTTAGTTATAACGTCCATACACATAAAGGACAACCACGATATCAGTATGCCACCGTCCAACGCTATCCAATCCAAAAGCAACAGTGTTTTGTTAGCAAGCAAATTCATGCAAATAACGCTTACCACAAATAAAGTTACAATAGTTGCGGGAATGGATTTTAAAAGTATTTTGGTTTCGTTTTTTATTTCACAAAGCTTTTTTAACATTTTGAACCTCTTACACATAAATTGGTTACTACTATAGTATAACACAACAACCGTTTAAAAAGCAACCGCTAACAGCAAAAGCGGCGTATGAAAAAATTTTTATATTTTTTGCAAAAAGGTATTGACAAACGGATATTGCAAGAGTATAATGCGTTACAAGAAATTTGAATATCACAAAATAACGACTGTGACGAAGACGGTCGGATTACCGAGCCTGGAGAGAGTTGGCGGTTGCTGCG
>JAZUQW010000063.1:0-7493 GCA_045605905.1 Eubacteriales bacterium | reverse complement strand
CCTTTGCGGTGTGAAAAAGAGCATAGCCATAGAGCTTTTGTGCCGAAGTATGTCACCGGAGGTGTTAATTTGCGACGAGCTGTCTGCCGACGACGGTGCCGCACTTATGCAAGTGCTGGGTATGGGGGTGGCGGTGGTGGCAAGCATCCACGCCGCAACCGCAGCCGAGCTTAAGCGCCGCCCGTTTGCGGCAGCGCTATTGGATAAAGGGGCGTTTCCGTTGCTGATAGGCATAGACAACAGCTTTGGATACACGGTGGAGGAATATGTATGACATCGCTTATAGGTGCAATGCTTATAACCTGTGCCTGCGGCGCTTGCGGCTTTTTGTACGCCGACAGTCGAAAAAGAGAGCTTGCCGCCACAGAGGGGATGTGTCAGCTTTTCGAATATTTACTGTTGCGTCTGCCGTCGCTTGCCATTATGGAGGATATTTTGGCAGAGTTTGATAACGACGAGCTTGAAAGGATGGGCTTTTTAACCGTATTGGGTGACAAGTCAAAGGGGGCTACCTGTAATAAACGCTTTTGCGCCGCCATAGAATTGTTCAGTAAGGACAGTGGGCTTTATCCTATTTTGTTACAGGCGGGGCAGGGCTTGGGCGGCACCGAATACTGTATTCAAGAGTCAAGCCTAAAGTCTGCCCATGACCGTTTACAGCTTTTGCACAAAAAACGCAGTACCGAATTTGCGGCGGGCGAGAAATGCTACCGTTGGCTTGGGGTGCTTGTAGGGGCGGCGGTATCTATATTAATGATTTAAAGGGGAACAGCTTATGAATATATCATTGGTGCTTAAGGTGGCGGGTATAGGGCTTATTGTCAGCGTTGCCCATCAAATACTTTCAAAAAGCGGCAGAGACGAGCAAGCCGCTTTGGTAACCGTGGCGGGGGTGGTTATAGCCATGCTTATGCTTACTCAAGAGATAGCCTCTCTTTTGCAAAGCATAAAGAACGCCTTTGGTATATGAGCGGAATAATCGCGCTTTGCGGCGCGGCGTTGTGCTTTGCCTGTATAGCCGCCCTAATAAAACAGCTAAAGCCCGACTTTTTGCCTGTGTTTGCCGCCTGTGGTGGGGTGGTATGCTTTGGGTATCTGATTTATATACTTTTGCCCTTAAGTGGTTTCTTGGAGTCTATCGGTAAGCTGTCGGGGGTGGCGGAATACATAAAACTGTTGTTAAAGGCGGTGGGCATCTCTCTTGTTTGCGGCGTTGCCGCAGATATATGCCGAGATTTGGGAGAGGGTAGCCTGGCAAACGGAGTGGAAAGCGCAGGTAAGGGTGCAATAATTCTGCTTTCTTTGCCTGTGGCAGAGCATTTGTTAGAGGTAGCGGTAGGTCTTGCGGGGCAATAACATATAGGAGTGATAAAATGCGGCGGGTGTTAGTTTTTTTGTTTGCGCTGTGGGTGGTTAGCACTTGTTGTATAAGCGCATCTGCGGTAACGGAAGAGGAGATCTACGAAAAAAGCGGCGCGGACGAGCTGGTGGATGAAGAGGACATAAGCTTTGGGGACAAGGTGTGGCAGTTGTTTGAATCTGCTGTGGAAGGTGCTGTGTCGGGTGCATTTAAATATTGCGGCGCAATTTTGGCTTGTCTTGTTTTGCTGTCCCTTGTAAACAACATAAAAGAGCTTCGCAGCGATACGGGCGGCAACGCCGCCTATGATTTTGTATCTGCGGTGGCACTTTCGGCGGCTTGTTTTCCGGCGGTGCAGATGTGCTTTAACTACGCCAAGGCGGCAATAGAGGGGCTGTGTGTTTTTTCCGCAACGCTGTTGCCTGTGATGACCGCTCTGTATTCCATGGGAGGCAATACTGCGGGTGGTATTGCCGCCGCCGGCGGATTCGGTATGTTTTTAACAGTTACCGAGGCGGTCTGCGCAAAGCTTTTGTTGCCTCTTTTAAGCTTGGGCTTTGCCTTTGCCCTTACAGGGCTTTTACCGGGTGCGGCAAGCCTTGCGCCTTTATCCTCTTTTGTTAAAAACGCCGCCTGCACACTTATTGCATTTGTTTTCTCCTTGGTCTGCTTTGTTTTCTACTTCCAAACGGAAATAAGCGCATCGGCAGACGGTTTTGCATACCGCAGCGTAAAGTTTGCAACGGGCGCCTTTGTACCCGTAATCGGCAATGCCGTTGGAGATAGCGCCCGTACTGTATTCGGTGCGGTTTCGGTGGTTAAGGGCGCGGTGGGCGGATTTGGCCTCGCGGCAATGTTAAGCTATCTGTTGCCCCCCATTGTCAGCGGATTTATGTATAAGCTGTGCTTTTCCCTTTGCTCTGTATGCGCGCGGCTTTTCGGCTTGGAAAAGGCATCTAAATTTCTAACCGAGCTTAATTCTCTGCTGGGCATAAGCTTGGCGTTGCTTATAGCCACCGCCGTGGTGTTTACGGTGATTTCCGCCGTGTTCTTAAAAAGCGGGGTGACGGCATGAAGTCTTATTTCACTGCTTTGCTTTTCAGTGCAGTGGCAGGCGGTATTGCCGCCGCCTTGGTTGGTAAGCCCTACGAAAAGCATTTACGATATTTGGCGGCGCTTATCTGTACCGCCGTCATTGTGGCGCCCATAGTCAGCCTTGTGCCCAAGATAGAGCTTTCTTTTCCAAAAGGCGACAGTATCGAGCTTTCTTCCTGCGATTTGGTGGCAGAGCAAGCGGCAGAGGATGCCGAAGTTGCCCTAAAAAACTATATTTTTTCAGAAACGGGTATTAAAGCCGGGGATGTAAGCATAGAGATAGAAAGGGTAGAGGGGCAGTTATTTTTGCGGGGCGTTAGGGTAAAGACCCTACAGTCAGAGCAAGACACCGTAAAAGGGTGCCTTGATGCTCTTTTGGGTGACACAGCAGAAATAGAGGTGTATTGGTGAAGATAGGCGCTGTTTTTGGTAAAGCGTTAAAAATAAAAGGCATAGGCTACATCATCATAGCCCTTGTGGCGGGTATAGCTCTTTTATTGATGGGCGGCAGTAAAAAAGAAGAGCCTGCCGTAAGCGCCGACCGCGCGGCGGAGTACGTGTCTCAACAAGAGTCACAGCTATGCGCCATAGGGCGCCGAATATGCGGCGTGGACTGTGTTGCGGTGGTGCATATTGCTTCCGGCTATACCTACAGCTATGCAGGCGATCAAAGCCTGCGCACTGTGTATAATCCCGACGGCACCGTGGCGGAAAAAGAAATAAGTCTTACCAACCGCACCGTTAACACCGAGGACGGCACCTCGCTTGTGGCGGTAAAAGAAAGCACCCCTTATGTAAAAGGGGTGGCTATGGTGTGTACAGGCGCATCCGACGCCGATATAAATGCCCTTAAAAAGCTGATAATGGCACTTTATTCTTTAAAAGAAAATGCCGTTTTCGTTACTAACTAACACTGTAAGGAGGATATTTTAAATGAGCTTTAAGAACGTGGTAAAAAAGATTAAGGAATTTGATTACGGTGCCTTTTTTGGAAGTAAGGCCTTTCTTGTGGGCGGTTGCGTGGTTATAATAGTGGCGGCAATCATTGTCAACAGCCTTATTCCCTCGGGCAACACCGAAAAGAAAAGCGATGGCAAAACCCAAATACTGGGCAACAGCGTCCTTGTGGATGCAGAGACAAATACCGAAGATACGGTGGACTATTTTACCCAAGCCATCATCGACCGCGAAAACACCCGCAATGAGGCAATGGATGTTTTGCAAACCATAGCAGATAACCCCGATGCTCTTGCTGATGCCAAGGAAGAGGCTATGGCCGGCATTGCAGCTATGGCAGAGGCGATGAGTGCCGAATCCACCATAGAACAGCTTGTAAAGGCAAAGGGCTTTTCTAAATGTGTTTGTGTGGTTTCCGATGGCAAAGCAAGTGTGGTAGTAAACAGTGCAGAAGAGCTTACCGCTCCTCAAGTTGCCCAAATACTTGAAATAGTGTATTTAGAAACGGGCATTTTACCTGCCGATACCAAGGTAATGGCAAGCGCTTAAAGTTAATAGTAAAGCCCTCAAGAAGTTGTTAGGCTTCTTGAGGGCTTTGTTTTTGTCGGGGTCCCCAAGAAGTCGTCAGACTTCTTGGGGTGATTGTCGGGGTCACCGTGGGGTGTTTGGGGTGATTTATGCTTCTAACAGCCTTCTTAATATTGCCAAGTCGGTGGTGTTGGGAACAGCATCAAAATTTGCGTCCGCTGCTTCATTCATAAGCTCTGTCATAGCCGAGCCGTCAGCAATGAATTTCCTTAAAATAACGTAGTCCGTGGTGGAAATAACCGCATCGCAGTTAATATCGCAAGCAAGTACGGTGGTGCGACTTTCACCGTTGCAGCTTATTATCCAACCTGTACCCATTACCGTGGTATCGGCAACCGTGTTGCCGTTGGCGTCTGTAACGGTTATGTCATACTTAAACAGCGTCTTAAGCTCGGTAGCGGTAATTCCCTCGCCAAAGCCGCGGAAGTACGCATCGCCTAAAGTGTATTCCCCTGATGCGGCGGCTGTATCCGTCAGCGCCAAAGTGGCAGGGTTGGTCACTTCAAAACCGGTGCTTAATATCGTAACGCTGTATGGCGATGAACCGTTAAGCAACCCTATAAGCACCTCGTAGGTGTAGGTACCCACTGCTAATTTGCTGAAATCTATGGACGCATTTGCAGAGGACAGGTTATAAGTCATACCCAGAGGGCTTGCAGAGTGGGTCGCCACAACTGTTCCTGCCGAGTTTTTAACCCGCACCGTGGCGGTATACATATCCGTTGTGCTTTCCAACTTGCCCCCCAAGGTGAATGAGGAGCCTTGCGCAAGTGTGGTGGGGTATACCCCGTTTGCAACTCGCGTCCACGCGGCATAGAAGGTTACAATGTCCCTATCCACGCTGGTGGTTTTGGCAACGGTTGAGCCGTTCTCGTAGGTTTTGCGTATAAGCCCTGTGGTGTCATCAGTTACAGTCAGCCAACTGTCGGATATAGAAGCGGCATTGATGGTCTTGTAGCACCACTGTGCCTTGTTGCGGCGGTACGCTGTCCAACCGCTGAAAACATAACCGTCTCTTGTAAAGGCGTTGGAGCGGATAGCGGTGGAGGTGCCGTAAACAACCTTGGTATCTGCCATAGTGCCGGTGCCGCCGTTAGCGTCGTACTGAATATAGAAGGAGGTTGTACCGGTGCTGTTGGGTGTCCACTGTGCGTAGCAGGTTACGGTGTCACCGTTGGTGCCTGAAAGCTGGGAAACGCCCTGCTTATCGGAGTAAAGCGCTAAAACCGAGGTAGCGGGTTGAGAACCCTTGCTGTACCATCTTGCGGTACCGTCTGCATCTTTGTAGAGCCATTTGCCGTCGGATTTACGGGTAAGGTTCCAACCTGCAAAGGTGTAACCGCTACGGGTAAAGCCGTTTGCCCTGAGCTTGGTGGTAATACCTCTTATGTGGTAGGTGTTGCTTGTAGTACCCGAACCGCCGTTGGCGTCGTACTTGGTGGTCCAAAGTACTGCGCCGTCGGCAAGGCTGGTCATATCGCCGCTGCCGGAGGTGTAGCTGCAGGAGTAAACGCCCTCGCCACCGGTAGAGCTGCAGTTGGTGTTATAGTACATCTTAAGGTCGCCCGTGGAGTCTTGTCCTGTTCTGAAACCAACGGACTCTATTTCGTATTGAGAATAGCTGGTATTCTGTATCATAAACGAGGTCTTGGTGGGGTAAACACGGTTGGAAAGATTTTTGGTGGTCTCAAGCCATGTGTCAATGTTATCCTTTATGTTGTAGCAGATAACCACATTGCGGGAGGGGGTAGAGCTGTCCCAAATGGGAACATAAATAACACCCTCGGACTTGTTATAACCAAAGCCTTGGTTTGTCCAATCCTCTATATTGTCATAAACGCTTGCCGAGGAATTGCTCTTGGCAAACACGGCGTTTCTTGTGTCAATGGTAAACACCTTGTATACATTTACTGCCGTAGGGTTGGAAGCAGAGCCGCCGTTAGCGGTAGAGGATACCTTAAAGCTGTAGAAGGTATTACCGCTCTTGAGAAGGAAGTATGCGTAGCCGCCGCTGACCTTAACCTGCTTTATAGCACTTACGCTTATAGAATCACCGGAAGCGTTAACGAGCTTGAAATAACCGGTAAGCCTGATTTTTGTTCCGTCTATCTTAAGGCGGGTTATGGCGGTGCCCTTCTCCATGGTGGCAACATACATATAGTTAACGCCGTCAATACCCACAACGGTAATATCGTTGGCGTGCCCCATGGTGTTGTTGGAACTTTCACTGGTTGCCGTAAGGCTTGAGTAATACGCCATTACGGTTTTTTCCCCTGTGTTCATGTTGATGCGGGTAACATCGCAATACGCATCGCTACCGTCTATTTTTGCGGTGTAGCAGTAGGTTGTACCAACATTCAAGCCCTGCATGGCAGACATAGTGTTGCCGCCCTCGGTAGTGTTGGGCACAGTCCACTTTAACGAACAGTTGGAGTTAGTATAGGTTGTCTGACCGTTATAGCTGTAAACGGCGGTACTAATGCCCGGCTCGGCACCTATGGCATAGGTCTGCAGACCGCTGAAATCGTAATCGTTCTCGCCGTCGCCCACCATAATCTCGCCCTCTTCATACTTCGTCTGCTTTTCTGCCGCTGTTATGGGTTGTGCGGGCAAAAGCATACACAAGCATAAAAGAATGCATATAAACGATGTAAGTTTTTTCATAAAAACACCCCTTCTAAAAGAAAAAATTGTGCATTATGTACTATTCTACTATAACGATTTACGGCTTTTTTGTCAATGCAAATGAAAAAATTTTACCCTTTTTAGGCGCGCAAAGGCAATATTTCGTCAGATTTGCACAAAAAGTTCTGCTTATTTTTATGCAAAAAGCAGGCTTGCTTCCGTGAAGTTTTTTGTTGTTTATTGTTGTCTTTTATGATATACTCTGTATTAGTAGATTGCAACGGAGGAAAAATTCAATGAACATAAACAAGATGATAAATATTTCATTGGGTAAAAAAACGCTGTCAATAAGCGTATGGTGGATAGTTGCCGCAGTATCGGTTGTAGTGGTTACCGCGGTTGTCCTTGCCTTTGTTCTTGGTGGCGGCAACAGTGACGAAAGCCCCAAAGCTGTTGTCGATGATATAGCAATGTCGTCAGAGGATGCGACAGAAAGTATTGATAATATCTCTGTGGAGGAATTATCTTCCGAGGAAAGCCGAGAGCTGTCTTCGGAAGAAGAAAGCTCTGCGGAGCTTGAGCTGTCTGCCCAAGATTCCGAAGACGTGTCCTACGAAAGTGTAGAAGAATCGGAAAATAGCTTGGATATGGAATCCGCCGAGGATTTTGTAGATCAACCCATAGAATCCGAAGACAACGAAGATCCCACCTCCGTGCCTGTGGATTCGGAAGCGCCCGACGATCCCACCTCCGCACCCGTGGAGTCGGAATCCCCCAATGATTCCACCTCCGCACCTGTGGAGTCGGAATCCCCCAATGATTCCACCTCCGCCCCTGTAGAGTCGGAAGCGCCCGATGATTCCACTTC
>JAZUQW010000062.1:0-1627 GCA_045605905.1 Eubacteriales bacterium | reverse complement strand
GATAAGGAAAGCGCAAGCTCCGCTATAGACAGCGTTACAGCAGTACTTGCCGATGTATACGGTGCGCCTGACGGGATGCACAGCCTATACAACGATGTGCGTATAGTAAACGGTTACTTTAATACCGATGCTTTTACAACCGAAGTCGGGCTGCGTGAGTTGCTTGGCGATAAAGGTAATTTTTATGATTTTACCGCCACCGATATTTACGGCATCGCCCTTAATACAGAGCTTTCGGTTATAACAAATACTGTTGAAAGCGTTGATGCGGTTATAAAACACAGCAAAAACATAATAAAGACCGATGCTTTAAGTGTTGGCGAGTCAGTAACCGTAACAGAAGGCGCTGACGGTATGCGCAATGAGATTTACGGCGTTACATATGTGAACGGCGTGTGTACCGAAAGCGTTTTGCAAAACACAATCGTTTCGGTAGAACCTATTGATTCCGAAATTTGGCAAGGCACAGAAAAAGCTGCGTCATTAATGGCCGCAGGCGAAAAGCTTGCCATACCCTACGACGGAAGAGTTTCCTCTTGGTACGGTTATCGCACCGTGTACGGCAGGGTTGAGTTTCATAACGGTGTTGATTTTATTGCCCACAGCGGCAGTTGCTACGGCGACACCATTACCGCTGCAGCAGATGGTGTGGTTGTTTTTTCCGATTGGCACAGCGGCTACGGACTAAAGGTGGTTGTTGACCACGGGGACGGCTTGTCTACCCTGTATGCCCACTGCAGTAAGTCACTGGTGTCTGTAGGCGATGTTGTTCTTAAAGGACAGCCTGTGGCGCTTATCGGCTCTACGGGCAGAGTAACAGGCCCGCACCTTCATTTTGGCGTTGTTAAGAATGGCGTTGAGGTGAACCCGGAGCTTTATCTTGATTGGAGTCCCTATAACGGTTCCAAATAAATAATTCTATTTTTTCCGATATTTTATAGGGAGGGAAAACAATGTTTAAAAACGAGTATTTACAAAAGGTTTATGCCGACGTGGAAAAGAGAAGCGCCGGTGAGAAGGAGTTTCTCCAGGCAGTTAAAGAAGTTCTTGAGTCTTTAGAGCCTGTTATCGAAAAGCGTCCCGATTTGGTTAAAGCCGGGATACTTGAACGCCTTGTAGAACCTGAAAGATTCATTCAGTTCCGCGTTAGCTGGGTTGATGACAACGGTAATGTACAGGTTAACAGAGGTTACAGAGTACAGTACAACTCCGCAATCGGTCCTTATAAGGGCGGCATAAGATTCCATCCCTCCGTTAACGCTTCCGTTATCAAGTTCCTCGGGTTTGAGCAGATATTTAAGAACTCTCTTACCGGTCTTCCCATGGGCGGCGGTAAAGGCGGTAGCGACTTTGACCCCAAAGGTAAGAGCGATAACGAAATTATGCGTTTTTGCCAAAGCTTTATGACCGAGCTTGCTAAACACATCGGTGCTGACACCGACGTTCCCGCAGGTGATATCGGCGTTGGCGCACGCGAAATTGGCTTTATGTTTGGTCAGTACAAGAGACTTCGTAACGAATTTACAGGCGTTCTTACCGGTAAGGGTATTCCCTACGGCGGCTCTCTTGCAAGAAAAGAAGCTACCGGCTTTGGTCTTTGGTATTTCACCAACGAAATCGTTAATCC
>JAZUQW010000061.1:0-4375 GCA_045605905.1 Eubacteriales bacterium | reverse complement strand
GCGCAGCAAGGATCTGGCTTTCCTTCTGACCCTCTGCCACAAGTATTTTACTTGCTTTTTCACCTTCGGCGCGGAGAATGGATTCACGTCTTTGACGTTCCGCCTTCATTTGCTTTTCCATCGCATTTTGAATTTCAGCAGGAGGGATAATATTCTTAAGCTCAACACGGTTGACTTTAATCCCCCATTGATCTGTCGCGCTGTCAAGTATCTCCGTCATGCGGTTGTTTATTGTGTCTCTGGAAGTAAGAGTATCGTCCAGCTCTAACTCACCTACAATGTTACGCAAGGTCGTGGCAGTAAGATTGCTCAAGGCGCTAATCGGCTTAACAGCACCATAAGTGAACAGCTTTGAATCAAACACCTTAAAATAAACAACGGTATCTATTTGCATCGTTACATTGTCTTTTGTAATAACAGGTTGGGGCGGTGAATCAAGAACTTGCTCCTTGAGTGTAACCTTATTTGCTATCCTGTCTAAAAAGGGCAAAAGAAAATGAATGCCCGCGCTACGAGTAGCTTTGTACTTACCTAAACGTTCAATTACATATTCGTTTCCTTGGGATACAATTTTTATGTTTATTATCAAAATAATAAACACAACAATACCTATAATTATACCAGCTTCTTGGCCCATAAAAACCTCCTAAAATCTTTTTTTGAAGTTTACAATAGTAGTATAACATTATGCGTAAATATTGTCAAGTTATATACATCTGTAAAAAAGTTCCTATAATAAGCAAATACATATATGTGAATTTAACGAAAAACAAAAAGCACTGGAGTATTGTAAAATACAACAGTGCTTATTTGGTCTGAGTGGCGGGACTTGAACCCACGGCCTCTACCACCCCAAGGTAGCGCGCTACCAAACTGCGCCACACCCAGATACCACAGTCCGATGACTGCGGGAGCTATTATAACATCCTTTAAAGAGTTTGTCAAGAGCTATTTTTTACTTTTTTAAACTTTTTTAATTTAAGTCCATACCACTGCCCAAGGGATACACAACGGAATTTAAATCAAACTTTCCGTTTGCATCCATTTCGGGTATATCAATGGTAAGTCGTCCCTTTGCGGCAGCTTTACCTAAAACCACTTCAAAAGCGGCGGGAATATTTGCACCGTATGCTAAAGTACTGTTAATATCGGCAACTACTGCGCCGGGAACAGGTTTAGAACAGTAGCAAAGTACAAGACCGTCAGCGTCTCTGTAAATGCCTGCATCGTAAGGCATAAATGCACTTACAACAACAACTTTTTTACCTATGGATTTTGCATAATCACAGACTGCACGCGGAAAACTGATATACCAATTGCTGTGCGCCATATTGGCTTCGGTTTCCGTCTCAATAATGATATTATCCGCACTATCAACAAGCGCTTTAGCCTCATCATCAAGGTTGTTTTTATTGGAATATATGTATGCTGTATAATCAACCTCTTCAATCTTGTTTTCGGCATAAAGCCTGTTAAGTGCAAGCTTAAACGCGTTAACCTTATTTGAGTACGCAGCAAAAACAGCAGTCTTTTTACCATTCGTATTTACGGGGAGAACGTCATTATTATTAAGTACCGTAACGCCTTCAGCGCAAAGTAGTCGTTCTGCTGCACGATTAGCCTCGCACCCTACTTCTTTAAGCGCATTTTCTACTTTTTCTTCTACCGTTGTTTGAGGTGCATCAAAAAGCCCCAATGCTTTTTTAACATTAAGCACACGCATAACAGATTCATCGATGCGCGACATAGGGATACGGCCGTCTTCAACAGCTTTTACGATGTTATCGATAAGCGCACCGAGTTTCTCGTCATCTTTTAAAGAACGAAGACTTGTGCACATAAGAAGTATATCAACACCTGCATTAATAGCAAGGATATTTGCCTGTTCTGAACCTATGTGGCTGGAAACAGCCTGCATTTGCATAGAGTCGGTAATAAGAACGCCTTCAAAACCGAGCTGATCACGCAATATGTCTGTAAGAAAAACCTTTGAAAGAGTTGCAGGTAAAGTCATTTCCTTTTTATCTTGTTTGGAAATAACAGAAGCTTTTTCTATATTCGGGAACTGAATATGACCGCTCATTATCATCATGCAACCATTTTTAATTGCATCTGCGAAAGGAACAACTTCAAAGTTCATAAGCTCTTCATAAGTTGAGTATATCGCAGGAAGGCCTGTATGAGAATCCACATTAGTGTTTCCGTGACCGGGGAAATGCTTTGCTGTTGCAGCAACGCCTGCCTCTTGCAAGCCCTTGGTCATAGCGGTTCCGTAACGGGCTGTTATGTATGGATCAGAGGAATAAGAACGCACGTTAATAACGGGATTGTTGGGATTATTGTTTATATCAACAGAGGGTGCAAAATCCACATTAATACCAACCGCAGCAAGCTCTTTACCCGTAATAAGACCTGCGGTATAAGCGTTTTCCTCGCTACCCGATGTGGCGAGCGCCATATTTCCCGGCAGAGAACACCCATGACTCATTCTAACAACTCTGCCACCTTCTTGGTCAACACCGATAAGCATAGGAATGTCATTTTCCACAGATGCTTGAAACTCGGCATTGAGGCGAGTAACCTGCTCAACATTTTCAAAGTTTTCAGCAAAAAGAATCACATTACCAAGCTTATGCTTTCTTATCATGCCTCTAACTTCTTCAGACATAACATAATAATTAGACTGCTTATCCTCGTCACTGTTCTGCCATTTTCTAAAATCAAACATAAGCATTTGGCCTATTTTTTCTCTCAAGGTGAGTCTTGCAAGGATTTTTTCCACAAACAGTACCTCCGAAAACAATTTATAACATTAAGTAAAGTTTAACACGCGCAAAAGAAAAAGTCAAGTCTTTAACATTTAATCATCCACAACAATTGATTCCATAACAATTTTCTGTTCTTTAAAGCCTAACGCCTTATAGAATGCAATGGCAGGCGCGTTCAAACACCAAACATTCAAAGTGACGTTATAGCACTTCTCTTCTCTGGCGTATTCCAAAACTTTATTGCACAGCATTGTGCCTATATGTTTACCTCTGCAAGTTTCATCAACACAAATATCATCAATGTACAAGCTTTTGTTATCTACAAGCACTCCGCTTTTTCCACTTTGTTCTAAAACGCAAAAAGCATGCCCTAAGACTTTTTCGCCATCAACCGCAACAAATACGGTTTTCGATGAATCTACTATTATATTTTCAAGCTCGTCGCGGGAATATTTTGAACATCCACCTTTAAATATATCAGGTCTACCTTTATGGTGTACACCCGCAACCTGATATAACAAATTCATAATACCTTCAATATCGCTTATTCGAGCTTTTCTTACATACATAAAATATCCCTCCAAAATCGCCCCAACAACAAACGAAGCCCTCAACTACAGTTGAGGGCTTTTGTGGTGATCCATCGGAGAATCGAACTCCGGACACCATGATTAAAAGTCATGTGCTCTACCGGCTGAGCTAATGGATCATTTTCTTTAGTGGCTTCCAAAGCCGCCTAAAAAGAATACCACACTTGAATTCATTTGTCAATACCTTTTTTTAAAATCTCGCAAAATATGTTTGTTACGCAAAGTTAAAGACCGCCATGTTTTAATAAAACCTGAAGTTTGCTATTACTTTTCCTAAAATCGTGAGGTCGCTTGTATATATGGGGTGCATATTACTGTTGGCAGGTTGCAGCCTTACACGCCCTTCTTCGCGGAAAAAGTATTTAACTGTCGCACTGTCATCAATTAGCGCAAGCACAATCTCTCCATCTTCAGCGTAGCGTCTACTCTCAACAATAACGATATCACCATTAAGTATACCCGCCTCGATCATACTGTCACCAACAACACGAAGAGCGAAAAGTTGGGTAGACCCTGACATTGATGCCGGATAATCTACATATCCTTCGTAGTTTTCCACTGCCAGTATTGGAACCCCTGCCCTAACTTGGCCAAGTAATGGCACACGAACAGTTTTCGCCTCATCATCATTTTTAGTGCCACTTACGGTCATAGCCCTACTCTTTCCGTCAACACGGTTAATATAACCTTTTTCTTCCAGTTTCTTTATATAACTATGCACAGTGGAAGTGGATTTTATACCCACAGCAGAGCATATATCTCTAACCGAAGGAGCATAACCGTAACTGCGAATAGTACTACGTATGTATTTGAACACCGCTTTTTCTTTATCGCTAAGTTTAAATCCACTATCTGACATTATTCGCTTCCTCCTTCGTATGCTATTTCAAAAAGCTCCTCAGCACGATCCATATCGCCCGCAAGATACAAATGCCCAAAGAGACACTCCAACCCTGTTGCGCGCCTGTAATCTATGGCAGAAGCACTTTTGGGCACATGAACTCCCTTGGCGTTTCT
>JAZUQW010000060.1:0-8914 GCA_045605905.1 Eubacteriales bacterium | reverse complement strand
ATAAGCCTTGATGAAAAGCAGGAGGTGAGCCTTGAAGGCCCCGCAGAAGAAAGCACTGTGGAAATACGCGGCGAAAGCGCGGAAGAAAGCCTTGAGGCAGAGGATAATACACCGCCGTTTGCCGAAGAAAAGCTTATATGGTCGGGGAATCTTTCGGAGTATGGGGATAACGCTTTTTCATCCCAGGAAAAGCAAGTGAAAAACTTGGCAAACAACGTAAAGCTTTACCAAAGCTTTTATAAAGAGATACTTAACGCCGCCGAGGACGAGTGGATAGCCGTTTGCGTTGTAGCCACCCCTTATTGGATGGATGATGACCGGTATCAAAAGCAAAGTGCCGAGATAGCCGCCCTTAAGGAAGAGTCCGACAGGCTTTATAACAGCGCAGAGACGCTTTATAACCAACTGCGCACCCTCTACAGCGAACAGGGGATGAACTATGAAAAGGCAACCGCAAAAATAATGGGCGACCCCGACTATATAGCCGCATACAACGCTGCCTATGAGGCTTGCGTTAAGGCGCGCACCGCTTGGCTTACCGCCTATGGCGAAATATATGCCGACACGGTGCAGTACCTTGCGGACCATGGCTTTGTTACGATTTGTGATACATCCGACCCCGAATATCAGCCATACCTGTTTTTTAGCGGCTCTGTTGGTGTTATGGCAGGCACAAAGGACCGGTTTTTGGCTCTTGAGGGCAGCGAAAGCCCAAGCAGACTGTTTCTTTTACCCGCTTTCAAATATGCAGACCAGCTTGTCTTTGGCTTTGATTGTATAGCCAAGGCAGAGCCGTTCAGCAGTGAGACAAATATTACCAAACAGCTTGCGGAGCTGTATGAAGCAGACCCCGAAACGCCCATAACCGTAAGGGTGTACTACGGCATCGAGCTTCCAAGCCTTGAGGAGGCAGAGGAAAGAGGTTGGCGTGCGCTGGGCTTTGACAACGCGGCAGACTTTAATGCCGCCTTGAGAGCCGACCTCTTAACCGTAGAGCAGGTACAGCTTTACATCAGAACAAAGCGGACAGCAAGCTTCGGCAAAGTAGAAAAACAAGCCGTCATAGACGCTCTGCTTTTAGAGGGCGAGCATACCGTCCCCACGGATACGGGATATTACTTGGTGCGTGATTACCTTTTGGGCGACCATTTCTACGCCACTCTTGACTACGACAGAGCCTAAGCCTTGGCGGCAGACCCTTCCATTGCCTATATAGAGCTTGCTCAATACGAATTGGTTATTGATATAATGCTATCTTGGGATACAATTGAAATGCAATCTTTAGATATAGTCCCTGTTATAGCGGGTTAAGCCCAAAGCCTCGCTTGGCGCTTTCTATCTCCAAAAGAACGCCGTGCAGTGCGGCGGCACGGGCGCGGTCGTCGTCCCACAGCGCGGCGGCTTTTTCCGCACCGTATATTATTTTATCAATAAGGCTTTCCTTTACCGTAAGGCGAAGGAAAGCCTTTTCCTTTTGCATAAAATCCGCGGCGGCGATAAGCTCTGCGGGGCTTTCGGCGCTGTTTATTATGTCCTCGGCTTTGTTAAGCACCCCAAGAGAGTATGCCGAACAGATACACACCGCCGCAACTATCAATACAAGGGTTATTACCGCTGTTACAAATCCCCTCATTGCTTATTTTTCCTTTCAAAGCTTATGTTGTCACTGTCGTCTACACAAAAATATAACAGCTCTTCTTCCTTAAGTCCGTTTTGTTTAAGCTGTTTTTTTAGCCACGCCATATCTTTTCCCGTTTGCCCAAGGGTCCGTTGTTGAATACAGCCGTCTATTATTATGGGGTGGCTTATGCCCTTGTTTTCTACCTGAATGTTCAAATCGGCGGCGGCGGGGGGCGCAGCGTTGGGCGCGGCTATAACGCTTATTGCCCCCGTTTGCTCCAATATTGCATAGCTTACCTCTTCTATCCCTCTAAAGCCCGCTACGCGGATGGCAGAAAAAAGCTCGTCGGTGCTTATGCGACTGCTTGCAAGGTTTTTCTCTATTATCCGCCCGCGGCTTACAAGCACCAAGGGACGACCCTCCATTATCCGCCGCAGGGTGGGTATGTTGCGGCACAAATGGGCGCTTATCACTTCCAAGCAGCATAGGGCAAACACCGAAAGCACGCCGTATATTAGGGGGGTGTCCGTATCGGTTATGGGCAACAGCGCCAGCTCTGACAGCATAACGGCGGTTATAAACTCCGTAAGGTGCAGTTCGCCTATCTGTCGCTTGCCCATCATACGCATACCAAGGTTTAAAAGTACAAAAAATATCAGCGTGCGCAACATAATTACCGTCATATTTTACCACCTCTTTTACCTATTCTGTAAAAATTCGTTTTTTTTATGCGAAAGCTGTAAAAAAAGCGTGACAAAGGGATAAATCTGTGCTATAATACATTCTGTATAGAAATTAGACTGGGTTGGTATGTATGGCGGATAACAGAAACAGGCTTCCACAGGAAAGCGAAAATCTTATTGCGGGCAGAAACGCTGTCAGAGAATTGCTTAAAAGCGGCAAGACCATCGATAAGCTCTTCATTTTAAAGGGCTCGAAGGATGGGCTCCTTACCGTTATTTTTGCCGAGGCTACCCGCGCGGGCGTGCCTGTGGTGGAGACCGACCGCGCCGCTCTTGACCGTATGGCGGCGGCTAACCAAGGGGTTATCGCACAGATACCTGAAAGAGAATATGCCAGCCTTGAGGATATTTTGGCACTTGCCGCCGAAAGGGGCGAGGCGCCCTTTGTGGTAATTGCAGACTGTATAAGCGACCCTCATAATCTGGGTGCCATTATCAGGTCGGCGGAGTGTGCGGGTTGCCACGGCGTTATTATTCCCAAACGCCGCAGTGCATTGCTTACCCCCTCTGCCGTAAAGGCGTCTGCCGGCGCGGTAGAACATATACCTGTTTGCAAAGTGGCAAATTTATCCTCCGCTATTGAGTATCTTAAAGAAAACGGACTTTGGATTTACGCTTTGGAGGCGGATGGGCAACCCTACGACGGCGTTGACTACAAGGGCGGTTGCGCTCTTGTGTTGGGCAGTGAGGGGGGCGGAGTTTCAAGGCTTGTAAGGGAAAATTGCGATTTTGTTGTAAGCATCCCCATGCGGGGCAAGGTAAACTCCCTTAACGTATCCAACGCCGCGGCGGTGGTGCTTTTCGAGGCAGCAAAAGGGCGCGGCAGATAAACCAAGCTTTTTTATAAAGGGTGTGAAAAAACTATGTCAACGGAAAACAAGGAAAACAGCATACTTGCCATAGATGATATACTTGCGGGCGCCGCACGGGACACCAAGGCGGCAAAAGAGGTATCGGTGCCTGACTTTAAGGCGGCGGTAGAGGAAGAGATAGCCAAAAGCAAGGCGGAAGAGGCAAGCGCTGCAGAGGTTCCGCCCGCCGTTACGGAGGAGCAGGAGCTTATAAATCAATACAGCGGCAAGGAAAAAACAAGCGCGGATATGAATACCAGCCGCTTGCAAGAGCTTTTGGAGGCTCACTCTGACGAGGATAGGTCTTTGCTTGAGTATTTCAGCAAGGGCGGCAAGCGCGGCAGTAAGCAGGTAGACCACATATTTGCAATGATAGACGGCACCGTCCCCGAGGAGCCGGAGGTAAGGCTATCTGACGATGTGCCGGAGAAGAAAAAGTTTGTACAAGAAAAGCTGTTTAGCTTTGGGGACACTATGCAGATTGAAGAGTTGCCCCTTGACAGCGGCGAAAAGGCCACCTTTGATGAGGATTTTGCCGCCTTAAGCGATAAGATAAACAGCGGCGAGATTCGCATAGAAGCAGAAGAAGAAAACAAGGACCAGATAACCCTTGGTGTTGATGAGGAAGAGTCACTCACCGAAAAAAAAGACGGCGACAGCGAAAAAGACAAAAAACTGCGCTTGGTCTTTGATATGATGGAGGACGGAGAGACTTTGCCCGAGCCTGCGGAGAATTCCGAAGCGGATGAGGTAATAAAAAGGGCAAGCTCTGCCAAAAAGACAAAGAAGCACAGAAAAAAGACGAAAGCAAAATCGGCGGCAAACGCCTTTGAGTATAAAAACAGAGAGCAGAATACCGAAATAGCTACAATGCTTAACCGCGCCGTAGCCATCAGCCGTTTAAAGCTTATCGGTGTGCTTTTGCTGACCGGGCTTATATTCTATTTAGAGCTGGCAAAGGGCACTTCCGACCGCAATCCTTATCTTAAACAGGGGCGCTTTGGTGCCGTTTACATCTTGGCAGACCTACAGCTTTTGTTCTTTATCGTTATGATAATGTCCGAAAGCTTTGTTAACGGCCTGCGTGCGTTTAAAAGCTTTAGGCTTACCGCAGACAGTGTTATGTCGGCAAGCGTTGTGGCGGCATCCGCTTTGTGTATAGTCAGCGTGGTGGCAAACCCCACAGACCCACAGCTTAAGCTTTATAACCTTACTGCCGCTTCCGCCGCTTTAGCATCTGCCGCAGTTAAGTTTATGCAGTGCAAAAAAGATCTTAACGCTTTCCGTATAGTGGCTGTTAAAAAGCCCAAATTTACCGCAATGGCAATCGGTGGCGAGGCGGGCGAGGCAGGCGAGTTTGCCAAGCATTTAAGCGAAAGCAGCGAGCTGTTTACCGTTAAAAAGGCATCCTTTGTTTCGGGCTTCTTTGCCCGTACCACCCGCAGACCCAAAAGCGAGGATATTTTTAACTTCCTTGTGCCCGTGGTGTTTGTTGCGGCGGTTGCCCTGTTTATGGCTTCTTACCTGATAACCGGTGACAGCTACAGCGCATACTCTGCGGCAACTTTGCTGTTCTGCGCGGCTACCCCCCTTACAGCGTATTTTATGATAAGCCTGCCTGTTATCGTGGCGTGCAATAACGCTAAACGCTACAACGGCACCTTTGTGGGCAACGCAGTGGCAGAGGAATATTCCGAGGCGGCCGTACTTTCCTTTGCGGATACCGAAGCTTTCTTGCCTCATATGGTCAGCGTTACCGGCGTAAAAACCTATGGCAATTATTCCATTGACAAGGTTATGACCCGCTTGGGTATGCTTTTTGACTATATAGAGGGTCCCCTAAAGACCGTTACCGCCAATATGCTTGATAAGGTACCCAAGCCCGAAAGCATAAGGCTTATAGATTCCGCAGCAGATGGCCTTTATATCGTAATGGACGGCGCGGATTATTACTTGGGCAAGCGCAGTTATATGCGCCACAGCCGTTTGGATGCCCCCGTGGACGAGGCGGACGAGGTTTACTCTAAAAACGTGGGCACCGTTATGTATATGGCTATCAACGACGTGGTCGTTGCGAAGATATACGTTAAGTACAACATTAATCCCGAGTTTGATAACCTGCTGCAAAGTATGTATCGCGCAGGTGTTTGCGTGGGTATTAAGACCCTTGACCCCAATATTAATAACGAGCTTTTGCAAAAAAGCATAAAGTTTAAAAAATGCCCCGTGGCTGTCCTTAAGGGCGGCATCCCCGAGGAAATGAACGGCACGGTGGATGAGGTGGATTCCGGCATAATTTCCGCATCCTCGCTGCACAACTTCCTTAAGATGTTTATCCTGTGTGACCGCACACGGCACGCCACCAAGAGCAATTGCATAATACACATAGCATCAATGGTCGTGGCGGCGTTTGCAGTGGCTTTCCTTACCCTTACGGGCGGCGTTGCCGCTTACGGAAGCATTGCCATATTGCTGTTCCAGCTTTTGTGGCTGGCGCCCATGGTTGCCCTGTCGTTCTTGCTGTAGAGCTCTTTTGTCGGTTTTGCACAAAAAAACGGCTAATTATTTTACAGTCGGTTAAAAAAATATTGGCAAAATGCTATTGAATATTTTTGCTTAATATTTTATAATAAGTAAAGCTGTCTTTTTATGCCCACAATGTCAGGGGCGGGGGACGGTTATAACTGCATTAATTGCCTTTTGGTAAAAAACAAAATAACATATATTTCGGAGGAAAAAACAAGTGGCAAAATATCAATCTGATTCCATCAAAAACATAGCGCTGTTGGGACACAGCGGAGACGGCAAAACCGCATTGGCAGAAGCTATGCTTCTTCTTGCGGGCGCTATCGACAGGGTTGGCGGCAACCTTGACTTTGACCCTGAAGAAAAAAAGCGCGGTAGCTCTATTTCCGCAAGCCTCGCCGCTTTCGAATGGAAGGGCAAGAAAATAAATATGTTGGACACCCCCGGTTACTTTGACTTTGCGGGTGAAGTTAAGCAGGCGCTTCGCGCAGCAGATACCGCTGTTCTCGTTGTAGACGGCAAAAGCGGCTTTAAGGTTGGTACCGAGCTTGCTTGGGATTATGCTGATGGCGTTTCCAAGTGCTTCTTTGTAAACAAGACCGATGACGAAAACGCTGCTTTTGACAATGTTCTTAACGGCCTTAAGGACCAGTTCGGTTCTTCCGTATGTCCTGTTATCGTTCCCTGCCAAACTTCCGGCAAGGCTACAAGCTTCTGCAACCTTATCACCGGCGAAGCTTTTGAATATGACGCAAAGGGCAACGCAAAGAAAGTAAACTTTGACGTTTCCGCTCTTGAAGATTATACCGCAGCTCTTAACGAAGCACTTGCAGAGACTGACGATGCGCTTATGGATAAGTTCTTTGAAGAAGAACCCTTCACCAAAGAAGAAATGCTTGGCGCACTCCGCACCGGTCTTAAGGAAGGCATCGTTGTTCCCGTATTTGCAGGCTCTGCTGCAACCTTGGCAGGTGTTGCAAGCTTCCTTGACGTAGTGGCAGAATCCTTTAAGTCCGCCGCAGACAAGACCAAGGATGGCGACATTGAACTTTCCGCAAGCGGTGACACTGCACTTCTTTGCTTTAAGTCCGTTGCAGATACCTTCGGTAAGAAGAGCTTCTTCCGCGTAATGAACGGTAGCCTTAAGAAGGATACCCAGCTCACCAACCTCCGTAGCGAGCAGAACGAAAAGATCGCAAGAATCTATACCTGCGTTGGCGCAAAGGAAAGCGAAGTAGAAGACCTTGCATGGGGCGACATCGGCTACACAACCAAGCTTGTTGCTACCAACACCGGCGATACCCTCGGCGGCAAGAATGCTTTTGCGGCTATCGATTATCCCAAGCCCTACTACCGTCAGGCAATCGTTCCCAAGAGCAAGGGCGACGAAGACAAGATCTCTACCGGCATAGCAAAGCTTCTTGAAGAAGACCCCACCCTTAAGTATGAAAACAACGCCGAAACCAAGCAGATGCTTGTTCACGGCTTGGGCGATATTCACCTTGATGTTGTTGCTTCCAAGCTTAAGTCCCGTTACGGCGTTTCCATAGAGTACGGCGAACCCAAGACCGCTTACAGAGAAACCATTAAGAAGACCCTCCAGACCGACAGTAAGCACAAGAAGCAGTCCGGCGGCTCCGGTCAGTACGGTCACGTTAAGATCACCTTCAGCCACGGCGAAGAAGACGGTCTTACCTTCACCCAAAGCGTTGTTGGCGGCTCTGTTCCCAAGAACTTCTACCCCGCAGTAGAAAAGGGCTTGCTTGAAGCTATGCAAAAGGGCGTTTTGGCAGGCTTCCCTGTTGTTAACTTGGCGGCAGACCTCTTTGACGGTTCCTACCACCCTGTTGACTCTAACGAAATCTCCTTTAAGCTTGCTGCAATCCTTGCTTATAAGCAGACCATTAACGCTAACCCCGTAATCCTTGAGCCTGTTGGCTACCTTAAGGTTCTTATCCCCACCTCTTACTCCGGCGATATCATGGGTGACGTTTCCAAGCGCCGCGGCAGAATAATGGGTATGGGCGAAAGCGACCGCAAGGGCTACACCGTTATCGAAGCAGAAATCCCCTCTGCAGAAATGAACAACTACGCTATCCAGCTTAGAGCTATGACCCAGGGCAGAGGCAGCTACACCTTCGATTTTGTAAGATATGAAGAAACCCCCGGCGAAATCGCCAACAAGATTATAGAAGAAGCCAAGAAGGCTGAAGACTAAATCGGCAACAAAGCAGCAAAACCATTATTTGCCGAATAGCAAGAAACGAGGAAATCACTATGCATACTATCAGAAAAATTTTGGCATTATTGCTTGTACTTTGCACAACCTTGTCTTTGGTTGCCTGTGTTGGTGAGGTTGAAGAATCATTAGATAACCAAAAAACCAATTTGGGCAAGAACGAGTCCGGTGACGACGCAGAAGATCCCGGTTTTAACCAAGGTGGCAGCCTTACAAGCACTCCCGTAACCGAAAACGCCGAGGATGTGCCCGCCGAAGGTCAGACTGCAAGACCTGTTATAACATCCGTTATCAACAAGGATGTTGACACTGTTATTATTTGCGGCACCTGTGAAGAAAACGCGGTTATCTCTGCTTCCGGCTTCGGCTTGGCAAGCCTTGCTACCGTTAACGCCAAGGGCGAGATTTTTGCTATATCTTTAGAGCTTGTAAACAGTGACGCTACTATCGAGATTACCGCAACTGTTGAGGGTAAGACCGAAAGTAACCCCTTTAAGCAGGCTATAGCAAAGGCACAGGGCGAACCCGGCTTGTTGGCTCACCCCATTGTGGTTTCCGACCGTTTTGTTCTCTTTGACGAGAACGCTCTTAAGGTTTTGGATAACAACTCTGTAAGCTACAGCCAAGAGAATAAGCTTACCACTTCTATCGAAGGTCTTAACGTGGGCTCCGGCGATACCGAGATTATCTACGTACTTGCTCCTTCCAGAGAAAGAATTTTGCAAGACAGCGTTCCCGAAGGTACCGAAATAAGCAAGGTTACTTTGCTTAAGCAAACCGCAAAAGCTATCTATAACGTAAGCAAAGAAAACGTTCACGTTATCGACCTTAGCGAAGCATTTGCGGCAGCGGACAAATATCCGTTGTTCTACGATTCTTACAGCGGCTGGACCGATTATGCAGCTTTCGTTGCTTATACCGAGATAATGAACTA
>JAZUQW010000059.1:0-10250 GCA_045605905.1 Eubacteriales bacterium | reverse complement strand
ATCCGACTTTGAAAATCTTGAGGCTTTGCAGGAGTATATTGTGCATCCCCGCCACAAAGCGGTTGGCGAATTTATGCGCCCCTTAAGAGAAAGCCGCAGTTGTGTTGATTTTGAGATATGAAAAAGTATTTAAGCTTACTGTTGGCGCTGTTATTTGCCCTTAACACCTTTGCCGCCTGCGACAAAAGCGAAGATAAGACGAAAAGCGAAACAAAAAAGGGTGAAACCATAGAGGCAAGCAGTGCGGAAGAAGAGAGCACAGAAGGAAGCCTTACGGAAGAAGAAAGCAGTTTTGAAGAGTCGGAAGAAACGCCGAAGGAGGAAAGCGACTTGCATTATCATACAAAAACATACCTGCTTAAAGATACGGCAGGTGAAATGACAAACACGGAGATAAAAAACGGCGCTTTGCGCCTTGTGGAAGGCGAAAGCCAAGGCAATTATGTGACCGAGCTGGATATAGGTGGCTTTGACACCATACTTGCCTCTTGGAATGCGGAGACCGAAAAAGGCATTGTGGAGATGTCTGTGTCCTATCAAACCACCGAGGGCGACTGGTCTGAATTTTTAAGTTGGGGGCCTTGGTCCTCCAAGCGCGGTATCTCCCGCAGTACATCCCCCAAGGACGAATATGCCACCCTTGCAATAGATATTTTCACGGTAAACAAGGGCTACACCGCCAGCGGCAAGATAAAGGTTAAGCTTGAGCTTACCCGTGGCGATAAAAGCCCCAAGGTTTATAATTTTTCGGTAACCACCCCGCAAATGGAGCTTCAGCAAACGGTGGATGCCTCCACCCTGCCCGAATCTTTCCTTAACGATGTGCCTATGCGCTCACAGCTTGCGCCCGAAAACGGGGCAGACGGCAACCGCGTATGCAGTCCCACCACGGTGGCAATGGCGCTTGAGTTTATGGGCAAAAAGAAGGCGACCATGACCGCCGCCAAGGATATATACGACAACGGTTGGGAAGCCTACGGCAACTGGTCTTTTGCAGTAGCCTATGCGGGCGAGCAAGGCTTTACCGCTTATATGGATCTGTATGACAGAGATATGATGAAATATGCCTTGTCCCAAGGTTATGTTATAGGTTGCTCTACCTACCTTACCTCCAGCGGTCACTTGGTATTGCTTTCCGGCTATACGGTTATAGACGGTGTGGAGTATTACATAGCCAATGACCCCAATGTAAACGCCAAGGATCCCCAACGCACCAATTATACTGTAGAGTATTTCGAAGAGCGTTGGTTAAGAGACAGTATGAACGGTTACGGCGTGGTTTACGTGTTTGCAGATAAACGCCAATAAATTAACACAGCAAATTGCAGAAAATCGGGGTAATCCCCGATTTTCAGAGCGCTGACAAAGGCACAGAACACGAAAAAAGAAAATACGGTTACTATAAAGTAAAAATTTCGGAGAAAAGTTCTCCGAAATTTTTGTATATTTTTATATTTTTTCGTTTAAAACGAACCTCGGCTCACAGTAGCAATCTACAGTTTTCGCCTCGGTTCGTCTTGTCTGTATCCTTTCTCAACGCTCTGTCAAGCTGATGACAAGGTTTGTCATCAGCTTGAAAATCGGGGTAATCCCCGATTTTTTCTTTTTATATAATTCTGTTTTTGATTTTATTTGCTCTGTCCTTTATCAGAAAAAGCCGCAGGCAACAGCCTGCGGCTTTAATTGTCGGGGTCCCCAAGAAGCCGTCAGGCTTGTTGGGGTAATTGTCGGGGTCCCCAAGAAGCCGTCAGGCTTGTTGGGGTAATTGTCAGGGTCCCCAAGAAGCCGTCAGGCTTGTTGGGGTAATTGTCAGAGATCCCAAGAAATCGTCGGGCTTCTTTGGGTGATTATTATTTATGCCTGTACGGAAAAGCTATCTATAAGCAAGGCATCGTATTTCAAGATCTGCGCCGCATCAAGGCTATCCACGGTACCGTCGCCGTTTACGTCAGCGCGCACAAGGGCATCTGCGTCAAGCTCTATCAGCATAGCATCATGCTTAAGCACCTGTGCCGCATCGAGGCTGTCGATATATCCATCACCGTTGGCATCGCCATAGCTTACGTCTGCCACGTCTGCAGAGTTTTCACTGTCCTCACCGCCTGCAACGGGTTCAGAGCTTTCGGGGATATCTGTATCATCAGAGCTTTCGGGCGCAACATCGCCTTCCTCGCTGTCAAGCACCGCAGAGGACTCTTCTTCAGAAGATTCGAGCGCGGAGCTTTCTTCGCCCTCTACCTCGCCCTCAACGGTGTAGGAAGCGTAAGCCTCTAACTCGTCAAAGTGAGAAACGTATTCGCCGTTGTTAGACCAAGACACCTTAAGGCCCTTAACGTCTTTTACGTTGGTTATAATGCGTATGTCAAAGTAGAAGTTCTCGCCGGAGCCTTCAACGTTTACTTGTGAAACCTTTATGTCGGCATCTTGATAATTGCTACCATCGGTGGAATAGGAAACAGATTGTACTGCAAAGCCGCGGTTGCCTGTTATGCGCACGTTTTTGAACACAACAACTGCCACATCGGTAGCTGTGTCAAACTCAAAATTCAAGGAGTTTATAGCGGCAGAGCCTGCAAACTCTACGGTTACGCCGTAGGTTGTGCCCCAAGGAGATACGCCGTCGCCACGGTACTTACCGTCGGTAAGCAGAACGTTGTCGTTATCGGAAACCAGTGCGTTAAGATATTGGTTAAACACTGTAGTGTAGGGCTTGTTAAGCAGAATATTGTCACCTGTGGGGATGGGGATTATCTCCTCTTCCTCTTCGCCCTGTTCCAGTTCGCTTTCGTGGATATATGTTGCGGTTATAACCGTGTCGCCCGCTATGGCGTCATAGGGCTTATCCCAACCGGTAAACACGTATTCTTCTCTTGTGGGGTCTGCGGGCGGGGTTGCGGCGGAGCCGAATGCCACGGTTTGACGCTTAAGCTCGGTACCGTCGTGGTCCTTAAAGATAACCTCGTCCTCGCCATCGGAATAAAGGGCGGTTATAACGGAATCTTCGGTTATGCTGTTATAGTCCTTATCCCAACCTACAAAGTGGTAGCCGGCGCGAAGAGCAAGTGCAGGGGGAACGGCAGAAGCGCCGTCTTTAACACTTTGGGTAGAAAGAGTGGTGCCGTTATGGTCTTTAAACTCAACGCTGTGGTCGCCACCCACAGAGTCGGTCCAATCTGCCTTACCCATAACTTTAGCCTCGCTAACCGCATAGCGGGTAGCGCTGTTGTTGGGCTTATTCAGCACTATTTGCAGGTATTGAACCTCTTTGGGGGTATCAAAAACCACATTAAGATTATAGTTGTCACCGCTTGTGATAACGTTGGATACGGTATAGTCTGTTGCATCGGTAAAGTTTTCGCCATCGGTACTTATACGCACTGCGGAAACATCCGCACCGCTGTAGGCCGAGCCACTGGTGTAGCCGCGGTAGTTAAGAGCAAGACCGTATACGGTAGCGGTTTGATTAAGCTTAAAGCTTATTTCGGGGAAGCCGCCGGAGGTAAAGAACACTGCCCAATCGTTATTAGAGCCACCGGGGTTAGAGTTTGCGGCATATACGCCATCGTTAAGCTTGCCGCTTATGTAGTCGCCGCCCTGGTTGCTGTTATCGCCGTAGTAAGCGATGCTGTAATAGGAAGAACCACCGGGATAAAAGCTTGTGGGATACATATAGCTGCCCTTTAAATCGGAAGACAAAAGGTTTACCGCATCTGCAGGGGACCCATCCACAGGCTCGTCACCGCCAACAGCGGTGCTGTGGTCGGAGGGGTAAACGTAGGAAGTATCGCCATAATGGAAGTTGCTGTGGCCCGATACGTCTCCCTCGTAAAAGTCGGAGGAGGCACTTGCCGCGCCGGAGTTTTCATAATAAACAAACTTTACGGTAAGCTTATCCTGCTTAACGGATACCAACATAGAGGTAATATCCGCAGAGGAGCCCGTATAATTGTACCTGTAATAGTTAGAAGCCACAAGACTGCTCCAACTATCGGTAACATCGGTAGAAGAACCGCGGTCACCGTCGGCAGAGTCGGCGGCTATGTAAACTGTACCGTCGGGGTTGTCTTTGCTGTAGTCAGCAACAACACTGCCGTTTTTAATGGCGTGACTACGCATATAAACGTGATGGTCGCCTGCAAGTACAAGGTCTATTTTATGGGTATCGCAAAAGTCTGCCCAATAGTTCCAGAAATAACTGTAGGTGCCGCCGGTATATTTGCCTATTGCGGGACGATGGTTAACAAGTATGGAATACTTATACTTGCCCGCCATAGAATTTACCACCTTGGTTGCCCAAGCTTCAGCCTCGGCAGAGGGGTCAAGATAGTTGATGTAGATAAACAGCACATCGTTATATAAATAATAGAAGCAGGTACCAACCTCGTCGCCGTAGCCGTTGGTGGGGTGGTTGAAGCAGATTGCGTTATAAGCACTGCTTGAGCCGCCGAACCTATCCATGTCGTCATGGTTACCTATACAGTTGGCAAAGGAATACTTTTTAAAATAGGGCTGTTTGGTAAGTAACTGCCATTGGTTATAAGAAATACCCCAAGCAACAATATCGCCAATGGAAACGATATGCTCTACAGGAGGAAGCGCCTCTTGGTCTGCCAAAGAAATGGCGGCGTTTATTGCCTTGGTAGCATTATCTGCGCGAACAGAGGTGTAGTACACGTGGAAGTCACCTGTTACAACAAAGCTCCATTCATCGGCGCCGGCGGTTTTGAAATAGTATGTATCGCTAAACCTTGCGCCATCGCTTACACGATATTTATATTCGGTAGCGGGGGTAAGCTCTTTAAGTGTAACGCTATAGTCAAGGAAAGTGTTGGTTTGATAATAGTTTTCGCCGCTATAATCCTTACTGTAGCCGTTATAAAAAGGGTTTGTGTCCTCATCTGCACCGTAGCTTACAAAGGTGCCCGACTGATTTTTGGCGTTTGCCCAGTCTGTATCACTTTTAAGGGTATACTGTACATAGCAGTTAGTATATCCCAAAGGAACGTGAAAGCCCACGTTCATAGCGGTGGAAGCGTTTTCTGCAGGGCTGGTGGTTATCATATCGATAACAGGGGAAACCACATCTGCTGCTTTTGCTTTTTGTACGCCCGCGCCCGGAATAAAGCAACCTAAACAAAGGCTTGCCGCAAGGGCGGTAAGCAAAAACTTTTTAAATTTTTTCATTGCATAGACCTCCTATTTTTTAGCTTAAGCAAAGTTTACCACAGCAGAGCGGCACTTGTCAATGTGTACACAAAGAAAAAAGCATTTTGTTTTAACGCTCTATTGAATTATGAGCAAGTACGTGATATAATTAGACAACGCTTTTTTAAGGAGATAACTGTATGAAAAAAATCTTGGCTATGATTTTGGCATCTGTGCTTGCGTTAAGTGCTTTTAGCGCCTGTGCCGATGACAAAAAGACAGAAAGTACCGCCGCTAATGATGAATCTAAAACCGAAAGTCAAAAGGACGACAACAGCTCTAAAGGCGGCGTAAACATAACCGTACCCGACAAGGATGAATCTAAAACCGAAAGCGAAAAGGAAGATGACGAATCTAAAGGCAACACAAGCATAACCGTGCCCGACAAGACAGATGACAGCCTTGTAGGGGTTTGGACAGGTGGAGACAGCACCGCGATTGCTACCTATATATTTGAAGCCGGCGGCAGCGGCAACTTTGTATCCTATGTAGGAGAAGAAAAGACAGTAAGCACCATAACTTGGGGCGTTAACGGTAACAAGCTTGCCATAAATTATGGCGGCGGCGCATTTTTTGTTGAGTATGAGTATGCACTTAAGGATGGCGCCCTTGACCTTTCTGCAAACGGCTCCATGATTACATACAAGAACGGAGTGCATGATGTGGAGCTTGAAGACGCACCCTATGATGTTGACCCCGAAATTGTGGGTGTTTGGTACTGCGACATAACCAATGTTACCTACACCCTTAACGAAGACGGCAGCGGCAAGATGCTTATGGAAAGCGGGAAGAATGCTACTGTTTTAGATATGAAGTGGTATGTGGATGGAGATTCTTTGTTCTTCTCTTTACGCAAAATGGGTGTGGAGCTTGAATTGGAAAAATACACCTATATGATGCATGAAGGCGGGCTTGCTATAATAAACGATAAAAACCAAGCCAACGTATATGAAAGAGTAGAAGACACACCTGAAGAAAGCAGCGAGGAAGAAAGCGGCGCTGTTATCGACTACCCTAAAAACGGCGGCGATGACAATTTGGCAGGCTATTGGTATGGCGAGGGCTTTGATATGGAAATAGAGGCAGACGGTACAGGCAGACGTATTTATGAGGGCACCGCCTCTGATGCCTTTTGGGGGATAAAGGAAGGTCAGTTTTACTTTACCTTCATTTCTGTGGACGGCGCGTCGTTTACCGATATTTATGACTATATAGTGGATGCCGGCAAGCTTTATGTCACAGACCCGGATGGGATAGAAACCGTATTTTCTTCTACTCCATTAGAATAAATTGCTAAACTAAACCCCCTTAACGGTTCTGAACCGTTAAGGGGGTTTTATTGTACTAATCGATAACGCTTAATGCTTGGCGGCCTCTATCAAAGCCTTGAAGAACGTAAAAGAGACCTCGTCGTTGTCCACCATACATTCAGGGTGCCACTGAAGAGCAACGCCAAAGGGACGGTCGGTTGCCACAAGCGCTTCGGTCACACCGTCAGTAGCGTAGCCTTCTATAACCAGGCCCTTGCCAAGCTGTTTTACTGCCTGGTGGTGCATACTGTTTACCCACAGCTCGTCCTTGCCCAAAAGTTTAGCGATAAAGCCATCTTTATTGAGCTTTACGCCATGGCTTCCGTCAGAGTATGGCGGCTGTTGTCTATGGGTAAGCCCCCTGCCCCGCTCTAAATTAATATCCTGATACAAAGTACCGCCGTACATTATGTTTATAAGCTGTATACCGCGGCAAATTGCAAGAAAAGGCTTTTGGGTTTTAAGATATTGCTTTGCAAAAGCAAACTCGCCCGCATCACGCTCGGGACACAGGTCACCGCAGCCCTCGTGTAGGCAGGCACCGTAATGGCGGGGATGCGCATCGTCACCGCCGGTAAAAATCATACCGTCACACATATCTACCATAGTCTCAATAATATCCGCATCGGTAGTAAGGGGTAGTAAAAAGGGCGCGCCGCCGGCAATCTCCACAGCGTGGATATAGCGCATAAGTACGTTTTGGCGGTTATCGCCATAGGAGGGGTAAAGTGCAATTATCGGTTTTTTCATAGGCTTACATCAAAGACTTAACCGCGTTTATTATACCTGCGGCATTAAGGTTGTAGCGCTCAAGCAGCTCGGCTGCGGGGGCGCTTCTGCCAAAGCGGTCGTTAAGTCCTACTCGCTTCATAATAGTAGGTGCGTTTTCTGCAAGCACCTCTGCCACAGCGCTGCCCAAGCCGCCAACTGTGGTATGCTCTTCGGCGGTAACGACCTTGCCGGTCTTTTTAGCGTACTTTATTATGGTGTCTTTATCGATGGGCTTAATGGTGTGTACGTTAACTACAGAAATGTTAATACCCTCTTTTGCAAGGATATCTCTTGCTTCCATAGCGGCAGCAAGCATAATGCCCGTTGCAAAGACAACAGCATCGTCGCCCTCATAAACAGGAACAGCCTTGCCCAGCTCAAACTTATAGTTTTCTTTTTCAAAAACGGTGGGCACCGCATATCTGCCAAGACGTACATAAACAGGGCCGTTGTGATTAAGCACCGCTTCTATAGCCGCATAAGCCTCGGTGGCATCAGCGGGGCTGACAATGGTGAGGTTAGGCACTGTACGAAGCACAGCCAAGTCCTCACAATACTGGTGGGTAGCGCCGTCTTCGCCAACGGTAACGCCTGCGTGGCTTGCACAAATCTTAACATTAAGACCGGGGTAGCTTACAGAGTTACGTATTTGCTCATAAGCTCTGCCAACGGCGAACATAGCAAAGGAGGAAACAAACACGGGTTTGCCTGTGGAAGCGATACCTGCAGCAACGGAAAGCATATTCTGTTCTGCTATACCGCAGTTGAAGAATCTTTCGGGATATTTTGCGGCAAACATACCTGTTTGGGTGGAGCCTGAAAGGTCGGCATCCATAACTATAAAATCATACTTATCGCCAAGGTCGCAAAGCGCCTGACCGTAAGCCATTCTTGTTGCTATTTTGCTCATTTGCCCTCAACCTCCTTAAGTGATTGTTGGTAAGCTGCCATAAGCTCTGCCTCTGCAACAGCGTACTGCTCTGCATTGGGAGCTTTGCCGTGCCAGCCTGCGTTGTTTTCCATAAAGGAAACGCCTTTGCCCTTAACGGTTTTACAAATGATAACGCTGGGCTTGTCCTTTACAGCCTCGGCGGCAGTAACAGCCTCGTCTATCTGCTGAAAATCGTGACCGTCAATGCACTGAACGTGCCAACCGAAGGCAGCAAACTTTTGGTCGATAGGCGCAGGGCTCATAACCTGATGCACGTCCCCATCTATTTGCAAGCCGTTATAGTCAACAAAAATGGTAAGGTTATCCAACTTATAGTGGGCGGCAAACATAGCCGCTTCCCAAACCTGACCCTCTTGAATCTCGCCGTCACCAAGTATAGAGTACACACGGTAGCACTTGCCGTCTGCCTTACCTGCCAAGGCTATGCCGCAAGCGGCAGAGAACCCCTGACCCAAGGAGCCTGTGGACATATCCACGCCGGGGATACGTACCATATCGGGGTGACCCTGAAGCATACTGTTGCTGGTGCGCAGACCCCAAAGCTCTTCTTCGGGGAAGAAGCCCTTCATAGCCAAAGCGGCATACAAAGCGGGGCAGGCGTGGCCTTTGGAGAGAACAAAACGGTCTCTGTCGGGATTTTTGGGGTCGTCGGCAGAAACATTCATTTTGTCAAAATACAAATAGCTTACAATGTCTGCACAGGAAAGAGAGCCGCCCGGATGGCCGGAGCCTGCACCATGCAAGGCTTTAACAAGCAGATAACGCATTTTTGCCGCTCTTTCCTTAAGGATGTGCTGATTTTCCATATAAGAATCCTCCGCTAAAACTTTACGGTAATTAACCGCTGATTTTATCTAAATAGTTTAAAGTTTTTACAAAAAATTGGGGTAGCTCCGCCTCAAACTCCATCCACTTGCCGTTTATGGGATGCTTAAAGCCGATATGCTTTGCAAACAAGCACTGACCCGCAAGCTCCGCAATCTCCGCCCCGCCGTATACGGGGTCGCCCGCCACGGGATGCCCTATGTGTGCCATATGGACACGGATTTGATGAGTCCTGCCTGTTTCGAGCTGTAGCCGCAAATGGCTAAAGCCCTTATACGCCTTAATAAGGCTGTAATGAGTGGTCGCTTCCCTGCCGCCTGCCACCACCGCCATGCGTTTGCGGTCTGTGCGGTGCCTGCCGATGGGAGCATTTACCGTACCGCTTTGCTCTTTGGGACAACCTCTGACAACCGCCTCGTAACAGCGGGTGAAGCTGTGGGTAGCTATCTGCTCTGCCAAAGAGAGGTGGGCTTTATCCGTCTTTGCAACTATAAGCAAGCCTGCCGTGTCCTTATCAATACGGTGGACAATGCCCGGGCGCAGCTTGCCGTTAATTGAGGAAAGCTGACCCTTTAGGTGATACAGCAAGGCGTTTACCAAGGTGCCGTCCGGATTGCCCGCGGCGGGATGTACCACCATCCCTTGGGGCTTGTTGACCACAAGTAGGTCGTCGTCCTCGTAGACGATATCTATCGGTATATTTTGCGGTTTTGCCTCTATATCCTCGGGTGGGGGCAAAACAACGGTTACGCTGTCACCCGCCTTAAGCTTTGTACGCTTTACTGCGGGACTGCCGTTAACGGTTACAAGCCCCTGCTCTATAAGCGATTGCGCCCTTGCGCGGCTGATATCCGCCGCTGTGGCGGCAAACACATCCAAGCGTTGCTCCGACGTGACGGTAAAGCTTATTTCTTCTTCCGAAAAAAGGGCTGTTTCTTCAGTCATCTTTGCTTTCCTTTGCTGTTTTCTTTTCGTCAAGCAACAGGGGTCTGCTTTGTTTATGGTCAAGGAACACGAAGTAAACCAAAAGCATAACCGTACCCACGGTAACAAAAGAGTCTGCCACGTTAAAAACGGGAAAATCTATAAAATCGGCGCTGATAAAATCCACCACACCCCCATTAGGGCGGAACAGGCGGTCTATCATATTACCTATACCGCCGCCGATAACAAAGCCTGCGGAAAGG
>JAZUQW010000058.1:0-4349 GCA_045605905.1 Eubacteriales bacterium | reverse complement strand
TATTTTTTTATCTGTAATCAGAACAAGCGCATCATCAATAACTGCTTCCATTTTATCGGTATCAGTTACCATATAGGGAGAGATATACCCACGGTCAAACTGCATACCCTCAACAACTTCACAACCGGTTTCACTGGACTTGCTTTCTTCAACGGTAATAACGCCATCAGAAGTAACACGCTCCATGGCATCAGCTATAAGCTTACCTATGAGCTCATCACCTGCGGAAACGGTACCAACTCTCGCTATATCTTTAGAACCGTTAACTTTTTGTGCGGAAGCAACTAAATACTTAACAGCTTCCTCTACTGCCATGTCAATACCCTTTTTAAGTATCATCGGGTTAGCACCAGCGGCAACGTTCTTCATACCTTCGCGAACAAAAGCTTGCGCTAACAAAGTAGCTGTGGTTGTTCCGTCGCCTGCTGCGTCGTTTGTTTTTGTTGCAACTTCCTTTACGAGTTGTGCGCCCATGTTTTCAAAAGGATCGTCAAGCTCTATTTCTTTTGCAATGGTAACACCATCGTTTGTTATAAGAGGCGCACCATATTTTCTGTCAAGAACAACGTTTCTGCCTTTAGGTCCCATTGTTATTTTTACTGCATTAGCAAGTGTATCAACACCTCTAACAAGCGCTTCTCTTGCCTCAATGCCTGTTTTCAATTCTTTAGCCATAATTCACCCTCCTTATTCAACTATAGCAAGAATATCGGCCTGTCTTACTACTATATACTCTTCACCATCGCACTTAACTTCTGTACCGGCGTATTTAGATGTAAGAACTTTATCCCCTTTATTAACACACATTACTACTTCTTTGCCGTCAACCATACCACCGGGACCAACCTCAATTACTTCAGCAATTTGAGGTTTTTCTTTAGCTGTTCCGGTAAGAATTATACCGCTTTTCGTGGTTTCTTCTGCCTCAATCATTTTTATAACAACACGGTCTGCCAAAGGTCTTAATTTCATAAAAACATTCCTCCTTGTCGATAATTATAATTTTACCAAACCTTACTATACCATATTTTGCCAAAACAATCAATACCTTTTGCATCAAAAAAACACAAATCGTATTACAGGATTCGACGTTCTGCTATTTTTTGTTTTTGAAAAACTGATAATATGTACACGGAATCATACCATTATAAAGCTTGCGAGCTTTATCTGCACGCCTGCCAAAACAACGTTCAAACATCTCGTTGCAAGTCAAAACATAGATTTGCCACTGTGGTACCTCTTTTGAAAACGCTTTACCCATTTCCGAATACAAAAGCTCTGCCGCTTTTCTATCGCTCATGCGTTCACCGTATGGCGGGTTTGTGACAATAGTTCCTCGCGCTCCTTCTACAGGAGATTTGAATTCTCTTACATCTGCAATGCCGAATGATATCAATTTATCAACGCCCGCCCTTTTAGCATTTTGTTTTGAAATTTTAATACAGTCTGGATCTATATCAGAGCCAAATATTCCCCCGTTCCAAACAGTAATTCTATCTTTAGCTTCTTCTCTTGCCCTGCTCCAAATACTCTTTTCAAAAAATGACAGTTGTTCACCGGCAAAAGTGCGATTAATTCCCGGAGCAGTGTTAGTTGCTAACAAGGCAGCTTCTATGGCAATAGTTCCGCTTCCACATAAGGGATCAACGGTTAACACGTTTTCTCTCGGTCTTGAAAGCTTAACCAAAGCCGCTGCTAAAGTCTCACGCAAAGGCGCATCGTTAGCCTCTGTTCGGTAGCCGCGTTTGTGCAGCCCGACACCGGATGTATCAATCATTATTGATACTTTATCTTTTAATATGAAAAACTCAATTTGCACTTTATTGCCCGTCTCGGGAAAAATACTTAAACCGTAATTCACCTTCAGTTTTTCTACCACTGCTTTTTTAATAATTTTTTGGCAATCAGGCACAGAAAAAAGCTTTGACTTAATAGAATGACCTTTAACAGGGAAAGCATCATCTTTGCCTATAAATTCTTGCCACGGAATAGCTTTGACGCCTTCAAATAAAGAATCAAAATCATAAGCGAAAAACTCACCTACAGAAACGAAAAGCCTTTCTGCATATCTAAAAAACATGCTACATCTTGCTACAGCCTCCGAAGGAGCTTCAAACACAACTCTGCCGTCAATTGTATCTATTCTTTTATAACCAAGACTATCTATATCCTCCGCCACGAATTTTTCCATACCGAATAAACAGCTTGCAACAAATATCATACGCACTCCAAAGTTTAATTTTAAAATATAGTAGTACAGCATTATTAACCCAAAATAAACCTTACTTAGATTTTTATAAAATAGTGCCGAGCTTATAAGCTCGGCACGTAATAAAAAACAAACAATCTATAGATTAATCAACAGGCTCTATAACACCATAACTTTCGCCTTTGCGTTTATATACAACATTGATAGCACCTGTATCATAATTTCTAAACACATAAAACTCATGGGACAGAAGATTCATTTGCATTATAGCTTCCTCCACAGACATAGGTGACATTTCAAACTTTTTCACTTTAGAAATTTTTAATTCTTCTTCTGTGTCGGCATCATCAACATCGGCAAACGTATCCTTGGCAAAATGAATTTTCTTTTCAAGACGAGTGCGATTCTTTCTAATTTGACGTTCAAGGATATCCTCTACACGGTCAATTGCATTGTATACTTCCTTATCTGACTCTTCAGAACGAAAAATTGCACCACCTTGTCTAATAGTTACCTCCACACGGGTTTTGCCGCCTTCTTCTTTAAGGGATACTTTTGCTTCGGTCTCTTTCGGGAAGAACTTGTCAAGCTTGTCCAACTTTTTTTGAAGTCGTTCTTTAACATCGTCTGTAAGCTCATACTTTCTGGTAAGGATTGATAATTTCATGCCTTACTTCGTACCGCCGTGCGACGTCTGCCACACAGCTGTACACTCCCTTCTCAAAGTGTTTTTAAGAGTAGTACCTCTTATGTAAACATAGTAGCACATTAGTTAAATTTTGTCAATAGACTTTTGTATTCGCCTATTAGATTTGTGCAGTTTTTACAAAATAATTTTTGCATGCCTTGTTGCGTGACAAGAAATATTAACCGCAACCGGCAGACCGGCAATATGCGTCGGTGCTGTTTCAACACCAACCCATAGGCATGTGGTTTTTCCACCGAATCCTTGGGGACCAATATTTAATTCATTGACAGCGTATAGTAGCTTTTCTTCAAGCTCTTTATTCTTTACACTGTGCTTTCCAACGGTGTGTGTAAGAGCTTTCTTTGCTAAAAAGGCACTATAATCGAAGCTGCCGCCTATACCTACACCAATTATTATAGGTGGGCAAGGATTGGCGTCTGCGCATCGCACTGTTTCACAAACAAAATCACAAATGTCATTAAAATCCGCTGTCGGGTTAAACATTTTAATTTTGCTCATATTTTCACTGCCAAATCCCTTTGGCATAGCCGTAAGCTTTATTTTTTTCCCTTTAACGAGTTTTGTGTAAATAATAGCAGGTGTATTAGTTTGCGTATTAACACGCGTCAAGGGATCCGCAACGGAGAGGCGGAGCTTCCCCCCCTCGTATGCTCTCCTAACACCTCTGTTTACCGCGTTTTCAAAATCGCCAACAATATGAACATCCTGACCGATTTCTGCAAACACAAATGCCATGCCGGTATCTTGACAAATGGGCACCCCTGTAGAACTAGCCTGCTTTGCATTATCGCAAAGATTCGAAAGCACGTTCGCAGCGCGTATAGATTCTTCGTTCAAAATTGCCTTTTTCATAGCTCCATACACATCGCCCGGTAATTTAACCGCGGCTTGTAAAAACAAATTACAAACGGCATCCTCTATAATTTTAGCATTAACCTCTCTCATTGGCAAATCTCCCTCAACAAAAAAAGCAACGGGTGAACCGCCGCTTCATAAACTGTATACATTATTCTGCAAAATCATTGTAAAAAATAATTTCGCCTCTAAAATGATAATTTAGCTCTCGTGCGCGGCGTTCATAATAATCATCATCCTTTTCTTGGGATAATATTATATTATATTCCGCAATGTCATCTTCAAGAGCAATAATTTGTTCGTCTTGCTCCTGCAATGTATCTTTCAACTCATTCATATTAATTTGGAGATTAATTATCGCGACAAGAAACACAACGATCAAACAATACACCGTAACACGAACAATTGAATTTCTCTTTTTAACCATAACATTTCCCTATCAAAGTCAAACAAACCCTTTGCCGGATAAATGCTTAATCTTATTTATGGTAGTATGTGTATACTTAACCGAGCAAAAAGCTTTAAACTTAATTATAATTACTTTTTTAATTGACAAAACATAAGGTCTCAACGCCG
>JAZUQW010000057.1:0-4149 GCA_045605905.1 Eubacteriales bacterium | reverse complement strand
CCTCGGCTCACAGTAGCAATCTACAGTTTTCGCCTCGGTTCGTCTTGTCTGTATCCTTTCTCAACGCTCTGTCAAGCTGATGACAAGGTTTGTCATCAGCTTGTCCTCAAGAAGTTCATCAGTCTTGTTAGGGTAATTGTTGAAATTTTAATTTTACTATTGACAAACGCGAATCTTTGTGATATCATAACGATATCATAAAGAAAGTGAGTGATGAATTATGAAAGAAAAAGCAACAGAAAAAGTGTTAACAAACAAAAAGCACGGCATGGCGGTGCTGTTGTTGACCTTGGTTTTATATCTTGCCGCCGTGGGGATGATAGTGGCGGGCGTTTTGCTTGAGCTTTTACCCCTTACGGTCGTAGGTATAGTTTATGTAAGCCTTGGTTGGCTGGTATTGCCCGGTCTTAAGGTGCTTAAGCCTCAAGAAGCGTTGGTGCTTACCCTTTTCGGTAAATACATAGGCACCATAAAGGATGCAGGCTTTTACTTTGTTAACCCTTTTTGCACCGCGGTAAACCCTGCCGCGTCTACCAAGCTTAGCCAAAGCGGCGATGTTTCCGCACCTAAAGCCACCACCGCCCTTAACGGTCAGCAGATAGAGATTGGTGTAAGCAAAAAGGTTTCCCTTAAGATAATGACCCTATCCAACAACAAGCAGAAGATAAACGATTGCCTTGGTAACCCTGTAGAGATAGGTATTGCCGTAACCTGGCGGGTTGTGGATACAGCCAAAGCTGTGTTTAACGTAGATAACTACAAGGAGTATTTGTCTTTGCAATGCGACAGCGCACTGCGGAACATAGTACGCCTTTATCCCTACGACGTAGCGCCCAATGTGGATACCACCGGTGACGGTATTGCGGACGAAGGCAGCTTGCGTGGCAGCAGCGAGGTTGTTGCGGCAAGAATCCGCGACGAGATACAGGCGCGGGTAGAAGAAGCGGGTCTTGAGATAGTTGAAGCCCGCATAACTTATCTTGCCTATGCGCCCGAGATTGCGGCGGTAATGCTTCAGCGTCAGCAGGCGTCGGCTATAGTAGATGCCCGCAAGCTTATAGTAGACGGTGCTGTGGGTATGGTGGAAATGGCGCTTGAGAGTCTTAACAGCAAGGGCGTGGTTAATTTGGATGAAGTGCGTAAAGCGGCAATGGTATCTAACCTGCTTGTAGTGCTTTGCGGCAACAAAGATGCACAGCCCATAGTTAACTCGGGCAGTTTGTATTAATGCCTTATGGAAGATAAAGCAAAAAAACAAGTTCCCTTGCGGTTATCGCCAAAGCTGTACAACGCCATAGCCGCTTGGGCAGAGGATGATTTCAGGTCGGTAAACGGACAAATAGAATATTTGCTTACGGAATGTGTAAAGCAAAGGAAAAAGAACGGCAAATACGTATCCGATGATATCGACGCCCCCTTGGATATTGATATTCAATAATTATAAAATTACCCCAACAAAAAAGCCCTGGACGCAACCGCGTGCAGGGCTTTGGTATTTGTGGTGATTATCGAAGAGATTTTATACAGAAAAAACTACTGTCTGATATGCTCTGAATAGGAGAAAGTATTCTCACCCCAAGACGACACAAACGGGTTGCCGTTGACACTTATTATAACGTTTTTGCCTATTGCCCCAAAGCAGGTTTGTATCAAAGTGTTGCACAGGGTTTGTATCTGCGTTTGTTCGTGTTCGGTGCCCACCATAAGACTGTCGGCGAAAGCTTGGTTAATATCAACATACAAGGTATCGTCTTCTATGCGCAGGCTGTTGATTGCGGAGTCGCCGTTAATGGCGTAGTTTTTCTTGACAAGCCCTGTAACTATCCCTTGCGGGGTGCCGTCATAGAGCACATAACCTATGTTATAGTAGCCTGAATCGGGATTGTAGACCACAGAGGTCATTACCCCGGCGGTGCCGTCGGTACAGTTTACTTTTTTACGGGTAAAGCCGGTTACACCGTACCACTCATCAAGGGTACCTTCCTCAAGGGTAATATTGCTCCACGCCTCCCTTGTGCTGCCGTAGTTGATCGTTTCAAGCTGGAAGACGCCGGCAAAAGCGCCCACCTTCAGCTTTGATAACGAGCCGGGAAGATATACGCTTTTAAGATTATAGCAACAGAAAAACGCACTGTCCTCTACCGTCTCTACTCCTTCGGGAATATAAAGTGCCGAAAGCTCACGACAGTCCGCAAACGCGCCATAGGGTATGGCTTTTAAGCTTGATGAAAGCTTAATTTGCTTAAGCGCAGTGCAAAAGGCAAACGCGTTTGTGCCTATGGATTCAACACTGTCGGGCAGGGTTATTGTTTCAAGAAAGGCACAACCGTTAAACGCGTTGTAGGATATGCTTCTTAAGTTGCTTGAAAAGCTTATGTCAGCAAGGGTACTGCAACCCAAGAACGCATTGTCTCCCACCGAAACTACGGTGTCGGGCATATCTACCCTATTAAGCGCTATGCAGCCGGTAAAGGTGTTGCTTTCTATTCCTGTAAGACCGTGGGGCAGCAGGATTTCCTTAAGAGAAACACATTCGTTAAAGGCACCGACGCCTATTGAATTTACGGTATCGGGCAGAGTTATGTATTCCAAAGAAGCACAGCCGTTAAACGCATAGGAGTCTATAGAGCTGACGCCTTGCGGCACAAAAACATTCGTTAGGTATGCCGTTTTTGCAAAAGCGTTTTGCCCTATCTCCTTAACCTCCGCCGGCACGGAATACTCACGCTTATCACTTGCCGAAGGGTACGCAATAAGGCTTACCTTATCCTTTGAGAAAAGCACACCGTCCTCTGCGCAGTAATATTTGTTGCCCTCTTCAACCTCGTAGTAGGTTGCGTTGCCGAAAGCCAGAGAAGAGATAAGGGTAACATTTTTAGGTATGATCACCTTGCCTGTGCTTTTACAATCGGCAAAGGCGTATAATTCAACAGTATTCAAGCTTTGGGGCAAAGAGGGAACATTTAGGCTTACGCAACCTTCGAAAGCCGAAGTGCCTATAGTCGTAAGACCATCGGGCAGGATGATTGTTTCAAGTGCGGAGCAGAACCTGAAGGCGCTGTGCTCTATAGAATTAAGCTTGCTTGACAGCTTTACGCTTTTCAACCCCTCACAATCCTTGAAGGCATCGCTTTTAACGACGGTAACGCCATCGGGCAGCACTATTTCCTCAAGGGCAGCGCATCCGCTAAACAGGTATTGGTTAATTTCTGTGAGCTTTGCGGGAAGCACGGCCTCCGTAAGCGCTGTGCAAGCACTGAAAGCGCCGGACTCGATTATGCGCACACTATCGGGAACAGCAACACTTTTAAGACTTGTACACCCTGTAAAGGCGCCGGCGCCAATGGAGGTAACGGTATTGGATATGCTTACGCTTTCAAGGTTGCGATGATATCTGAAAGCATTTTCGGATATAGAGGTCAGCCCCTCCCCTATCTCTACTTTTTTCACTTCATCGCTACGCTCACGCCAAAGCAATTCACTGCTATGGGGCATTTGCCCCTCTCCCTTAAGGGTCAGAGTGCCGTCGGCGGATATATCCCACTGCAAGACGGCTGTATCGGCACATACCTCTATCTCCGACAGCGCCCACACACTGCTTGTAGTAGACAATTTTATATTTATGTACCGACAATCGATATCCGAAGTCAAATGTAAATAGCAATCAAACAGATCGTAATCGCTGTTATTTTCTATATGTTCAACCGTAACGGGGCTTAAATAGCTTGCATATACAAACTCCGTACCGTTTTCTGATACGTACATCTTGTAATCAAAGTCTGCAGGATATTTTTCTGTTTCCATATAAAATCCGCACAGCTTGACCGAGTCGATATCTCTATAGCTTTTGCCCAAGTCGATACTGATTTGTACGTGCTTATTGTCGGCAAAAACCACGCAATCCTCGCTTAACCCCCCGCTGTAGCTTTCTTTGGAGGGCGCTTTTCCGTCTGTCAGCTTTTTATCATCTGTCAGCACTTTAAAGTTTGCATCGTCTCTGTCATACGTGTAATAGGCGCTGCTATCCTCCACGGTATCGAAAGCCAAGATTTGATAGTCACATCCAAGGGCGTAGTTTATAAGCTTGTACTCTTCTTTTGGCTGTTCTTCGCTTATCTCCTCGCTCGTTTCTTCGCTTATCTCTTCTTC
>JAZUQW010000056.1:0-8213 GCA_045605905.1 Eubacteriales bacterium | reverse complement strand
TCAATACCAAAGCCTATGCCGCCCGTGGGGGGCATACCCAGCTCAAGAGCGTTAAGAAAGTCCTCATCGGTGGTGTTTGCTTCTTCGTCGCCCTTTGCAAGCTGTTCTTCCTGCGCCGCAAAACGCTCTCTCTGGTCGATTGGGTCATTAAGCTCGGAATACGCGTTTGCCATTTCCCAGCCGTTCATAAAGAACTCAAAGCGTTCAACATAATCGGGGTTATCGGGCTTTTTCTTTGTAAGGGGAGAAATCTCAACGGGGTGATCCATTACAAAGGTGGGCTGCAACAAATGGTCCTCTACAAACTCTTCAAAGAACAGATTAAGTATATCACCCTTGGTGTGTCTGTCCTCAAACTCCACATGATGCTCCTTCGCTAAAGCCCTTGCTTCATCCAAGGTCTTAACCTCGGCAAAATCAACGCCGCTGTGCTTTTTAACCGCATCAACCATGGTAATACGCTCAAAAGGCTTGCCAAGATCCATCTCTATGCCGTTATAAGTAATCTTTGTGGTACCAAGTACTTTTTCTGCCACATAGCGATAAAGGTTTTCGGTAAGGTCCATCATACCGTGATAATCGGTATATGCCTGATACAGCTCCATAAGTGTAAACTCGGGGTTGTGTCTGGTATCAAGACCTTCGTTAAGGAAAACTCTGCCGATCTCGTAAACCTTTTCAAAGCCGCCCACAATAAGTCTTTTAAGATAAAGCTCCAAAGATATGCGAAGCTTTAAATCTTCATCCAAAGCGTTAAAATGCGTCTCAAAAGGCCTTGCTGCGGCACCGCCTGCGTTGGAAACCAACATGGGCGTTTCTACTTCCATAAAGCCTTGGTCGTCAAGGTATCTGCGGATAGCGCTGATTATGGCAGAACGCTTTGCAAAGGTATCCTTAACATCGGGGTTAACAATAAGGTCAACATAGCGTTGACGGTAACGTGTGTCAACATTGGTAAGGCCGTGCCACTTTTCGGGCAGGGGATTTAAGGACTTGGAAAGTAAGGTAAGCTCTTTTACGTGTACGCTTATCTCGCCCCTTCTGGTGCGGAAAACAAAGCCTTTTACACCGATGATATCACCGATGTCCCAAGTTTTAAAGTCGGCAAAGGCTTCTTCACCAATCTCGTCCATCTTAACGTAAAGCTGAATTCTGCCGCTACCGTCAAGCAGGTCAATAAAGTTAGCCTTGCCCATATCACGCCAGCTCATAATTCTGCCGGCAATACTAACATCTTTATTTTCAAGCTCTTCAAAACGCTCTTTTATCTCGGTAGCTGTGCAATCTCTGTCATAGCGTACAATGGTAAAAGGGTTTTTACCCGCATCCTTCATAGCCGCAAGCTTTTCGCGGCGAAGACGCATTTGCTCATTTAAACCGTCATCGGTCTCTATTATTTCAACAGTATCCTTTTCTTCCATCAGTCTGCTCCTTTTTATCTGGAAATACCTATAACCTGTACGGTAATGTTGCCTCTGGGAGTTTCAATAACCTTTTCTTCCCCCAATTTCATCCCTAAAAGGCCCTTGCCAATAGGAGATTCATCAGAAATCTTGCCTGCAAAGGGGTCACACTCGGTAGAGCCAACTATAGTATATTCCGCTTCAACATCGTTGTTTAGCACTTTTACTTTGCTACCGAAGCTAACGCTGTCGGTCTTAATATTTTTATCGTCTATTATAACTATGTTTTTAAGATTTTCCTCAAGTTGAGCAATGCGGCTTTCAACCTCGCCCTGCTCGTGTTTGGCTTCATCATATTCGCTGTTTTCAGAAAGGTCGCCGTATTCTCTTGCTTTTTTGATTGCCGCCTTAACTTCTTCGCGTTTCACTGTCTTGAGATACTCAAGCTCTGCCTGCATTTTTTCAAAGCCTTCTTGGGATACAAATACCTGTTTTGCCATGGTTTTTACCTCTGTTAATGAATTTGCGGGACGTTCTTTTAAAAGAGCGCAAGGTCTCGCTTAGTCTTGCTGCTCTCCTTCTTCGAGGGCGCTTATCGCCGCTTGAAGCTGTGTGTCCTCTGCTTCGGACAGCATATAATATTCTTTATCCTCCGGCAGAAAAACTTCTATGTCAGGTATAACGCCAATACCGTTATAGTTGTCACTGAACGGGGGAGAATAGGTGGAAGTTGTAAGCTTTAAGGTGTCACCGTTAGACAGCGTAAAAAGGGTTTGCATAACACCTTTGCCAAATGTGGTTTCCCCCACAAGCACGGCAAGCTCATAGTCTTTAAGGGCTGCAGAAAACAACTCTGCCGCCGAGGCACTTCTGCCGTTCATAAGCACCGCCATGGGCGCTTCTATTATTGTTGCGGCATCAGAGTTATCCGAGGTCTCTTTGCCGCTTGTATCGTTGTAGCGCACTATGGGGCCTTCGGGCAACAGCATATCCAAAACATCAATTATGGTGCTTAAATAACCGCCGGTGTTGTTGCGTACGTCAAATATATATTTTTCGGCACCCTGTGCTTCAAGGGCTTGTACAGCTTTTTTAAATTCTTGGGCTGTATCCGATGCCAAGCTTAAAATGCGTATATAGCCTGTGCTTTCTGCGGTTTCAAGCATTTTATACTCCACCGAGCTTGCAACAAAACTGCCGCGCACCACTGCAAGCTCCAGTGTTGTATCCTGTCTTTTGACCGTTAGGTTAACGATGGTACCTTCCACACCGCTGACCATGTCCACCATGGCGTTATAGTTTTCTTCGGTAACCGTGTTGCCGTCTACACCTATGATAATATCGCCTGTCAACACACCGTATTCTTCGGCAGGTGAAGACGCAATTACTTGATACACATACATACCCTTGGTTTCTTCATCCGGATATATGCGCACACCTATGCCGACCTTTTTGCCAAAATTGCCGTCAATAAAGGTATCGGCTTGGTCGTTGGTCATATACACACTGTAAGGGTCTTTAAGACTTGCGACAAAGCCCTGTAAAGCCATATTCATAGCCTCTTCGGGGCTAAACTCACCCATATACTTTTGTTCGATAAGACTGCATAGCTCGTTAAATAAAGCAAGGTCTGCGTCTATATCATATTCATCGCTTACAGGGACAGAGTTGTTAGCCTTTGTGATATCGTTATCGGTACTGTTTTTCTTTAAGATTATAGCAAAGGCAGACACGCCTAAAAGCGCACCAATCAAAAAGGCAAGCGCAAAACAAAGCACCTTATAAACGCGTTGCATACCTTGTGTGTTTTCAGATTCGCTCTCCTCAAGCTCTAAATCATCTGAATTATTATAATTAGATGCCATTTAAAACCTCATTAATGCAGATAATAGCTGGACAAATACTCCGCCGGGTCAACATACTGACCGTTTTTAAGCACTGCAAAATGCAAGTGATAACCGCTGGATTGACCGGTGGTACCAACGTAGGCTATTGCCTGCTTTTCTTCAACCGGCATACCGGTATAAGCTATCAAGCTGTCGCAATGGGCATATACGGTTGTAAGTCCGTTACCGTGTTCAATAAACACAACGTTACCAAAAGCGCCGTTATAGCCTGCAAAGGTAACCTTGCCCTTTGCACCTGCGCTTATGGTGGTACCTCTTGCGCAGGCAAAGTCTATGCCGTTGTGATGCTCATAAGACGAAAAAGGTCCGTCCGTACGTATACCAAAGCGTGATGTTATCCTATAGTTGTTGCAGCCTATAAGGGGAAAGGCAAAGGTGCCGTCAAAGCTTGCCTCCAACTCAAGACGTAGCTTTTCCTGTTCTTTTTCGCTTATTTGGGCTTGCAGGTCAGCAATTTGCTGTCTTAAAGCCTCTTCGTTGCCTTCGATTGCGGCAATCTCATCGTCTGTAAGTGTAAGCTTGTCGCCGTTTTCGCCTATTTTTTGTTCAAGTTCTAACCTTTTAGCTTCTTTTTCTACCTGGTTTTCTTCCAATTTTTCTCTGTAAGCCACAAGGTCGGCATTTGCTACGATGTAATCTGCTTCGGTTTTGGATATTTCTTCTATTGTTCCCCTAATGCTTTCAATCATTCGGTCGCTGCTATCAAGAATATGCTCCATAAACTCAACGCGGTCCGAATACTCCGAATAGCTTTTTGAGTTAAGGAACATCTCCAACTTCGAGTCTTCGCCGTTCATATACATATAGACCAACAAATCCCCAAAATCCTCAAGCTGATCTTCCAGCTCTGCCTCGGCGCTTGCTTTGCTGTTTTGTGCTTTCTCAATTTCCTCGCCGTATTTTTCTATTACGTCTGTAATAGCCTTCTCTTCAGCCTTTAACAGCTCATACTCCTGCTCTAACAGTATCTTCTGTTCCAGCATAGTCTGTGTTTCCATATTAAGCTGGTCTTTTTGGGATTGCAGATTCTCCTTGTTGGTCTGTATGCCGTTAAGTGCTTCTTTTAGTGCGTTAAGACTTTCTTTGTCGTTTTCAATCTCTTCTGTTATCTCACCCAAACCATTAAACGCTTCGGCACTAAAGGTGATGCTTATTGCAGAAACAGTAAACGAAAGCGCCAAAAAAAAGCACAAAACAGAAAGTATAATTCTTTTGTACATAAATGCTCCTGTATCAAAAAAAGAAAAAACTATACGTCCAGATGTTTCTTAACAGAGGTAGCGCTGGCAACTATGCCGGCAAACATACCAACCGCAAGAAATGCCCCCGGAACGATATAAATATAATCCATAGCGTCTTTTAACTTAATTATGGGATAGCTTGCCGCAATATCTGCAAATACTTGGGTATACAGATAGTACTGTATCCCTGTTGATATAATGGCAGCAACCACACCGATAACAATACCTTCAACAATAAAGGGCGAAACCACAAAAGAGCTTGTTGCGCCGATATATCGCATTATGGCAATGTCTTTTCTGCGGGCAAACACCGTAAGCTTAACGGTATTCATTATTATAAGTATGGCGATGATAAGCAAAATAATCATCAGCCACAAGCCAACCAAGGTTACGGTAGAGCTTATATCACTAACCGACTCATAGGTGCCAATATCGGTTTTTAACATTTCCGTACCGAATATCTCCTCAAGGTCGCGCATAAGAGACTGTACGGTATCGATATCCCTAAAATGAATATGAAAAGCCTCGGGCAACGGGTTGTTGCTTTCGTCGAATCTTGAAACAATATCCTCAAGTTCTTCGTTGTTTTTCATATCCTCCAAAGCCTGTTCCTTGGTTATACGCTCGTAGGATGTTATATTACTGCCGTCAGCTTTGTATAGCTCGTAAAGCTTCAATTCTTTGGCGTTGACTTCCTCTTCGGTTTCCGAAGCGTCAACATAAGCGTTTATTGTTTTTATTGATTCACTTTGATCAACAATAAACTTATCCAAATTGTCGATTATAACATAAAAGGACCCAAGCACCAACATACAGCATATTAACACCAATATGGATGCGGTGGTCATGGCGCCGTTGCGCCAAAAGCTGACAAAGCCCTGTCCTATAAGGTGGGGAATATTCCTAATCTTCAAGAAGGACACCCCCATTCTTATCTGCTACTATCAAGCCGTCATTAATGGTAATGGTGCGCTTTTTAAAGCGTTCAACCAACTCCATATCATGGGTTACAACCAAAACGGTTTTGCCAAGCTTATTTATACGTATAAGCAGATCCATAAGCTCAAGACTCATCTGACGGTCAACATTGCCCGTAGGCTCGTCAGCGATAACTATTTTAGGATTGTTGGCAATAGCACGGGCAAAGGCAACCCTTTGCTGTTCACCACCCGAAAGCTCATTGGGGAACCTGTCCGCCTTATCCGTAAGCTCCACCAAATTCAAAAAATACGGTACGCGCTTCTTTATTACAGCGTTTTTTTCGCCTACAACGCGCATGGCAAATGCTACATTTTCATACACCGTCATGTTGGGGAAAAGCCTAAAATCCTGAAAAACCACGCCCAAAGAGCGCCTTAAATAGGGCACTTTTCTGCGGGGCATTTTATCAAGCTTGAACTTGTCAACCGTAAGCTTTCCGCTGCTGACCCTCTCCTCACGCATCAAAAGCTTGGTAAGAGTGGTCTTACCTGCGCCGCTTTTACCTACAATAAAAACAAATTCGCCATCTTCTATCAACAAATTAACACCGTTAAGTGCGGGGGTGCCGTTGTCGTACACCATCGTTACATCTTTAAATTCTATCATCTTTGTGCAAACCCTCCGCTACAGCCTATCAACCCCTTGTATTAATAGTTGTGGGGTCTGGACTGTACGTATTTCTGTACCATCAATGCCACTTTAAAGGTAATGGCATGCTCAAACTCACGCAGGTCAAGCCCGGTAAGCTTTTTAATCTTCTCCAATCTGTAAACCAAGGTGTTTCTATGAACAAACAGCCTTCTGGATGTTTCACTAACATTAAGGTTGTTGTCGAAGAACGCCTGTATAGTCACCAAAGTTTCTCTGTCAAGCGCGTCCAGCGCCCCTCTTTTAAACACTTCCTGCAAAAACATTTCGCAAAGAGTAATGGGCAACTGATACACAAGCCTGCCTATGCCCAAATTCTCATAGTTGGAAATCTTCTTGTCAGGGTCGAAAATACTGCCCACGTTAATGGCTATCTGCGCATCCTTATAAGAGCGCGCCAAGTCCTTAATATTGTTAACAATAGTACCAATGCCTACAACCGCGCTCATCAAGAACTCACTTTGTGCGGTATCAACAATGGTTTTTGCTATTGTATCCACAGACTCATAGTTCCTTGCGGTAACGGGATTCTTAAGTTCCTTAACCAAAACAACGTCGTTTTCACCTACGCTGATAACGTAGTCCCTGTTCTTGTCGGGGAACATACTTTGTATAACGTCAAAGGGTATAGCCTCACCCTTGTTGGTAAAGCGCACCAAAAACACAGCGCGGTTAACCTCGCTGTCAAAACGCAGCTCCTTGCTCTTAATATAAATGTCGCCGGGAAGAATATTGTCAAGGATAATGTTCTTAATAAAGCTGGTCTTGTCATATTTTTCGTCATACAAGGTCTTTATGTTAGCAAGTGATATTGAAAGCAACGAGGCGGTGCTTTGTGCGGTAGCATCCGTCCCTTCAACAAAAGCAACGTATTCTATATGAGAATGCGTGCCTATAGGTCTGTATGTATATCCGTCATAAACAACGCTGTCAAAGGTATAAGAAAGCTCCTCCAACACAGCACGCTTGGACTCCCCAATACGGGTAAGCTGACTGCAGGCAATAACAACCCCACGGTCATCAATAACACCAATAGTTCTGTCTGTGGCATCCTTCATTTGATGTACTATACCTTGAAATAACTTCATACAAACATCTCCTATTCAACATCATAATCATTTTGCACATTAAGCGAACAATATCCGATACCAATTATAATCGCATTGCACAAGAATTGCAATAGTTTTTGAGTAATTTTAACAAAAAATTCAGTAATTTTTTGGTACTTTTTTCGGTTATCAAAGTAAAAAAACGAAAAATGTGGAAAAATGCGGCAAAAAACTACCCCCTTTTTTGCTTTTTGTGCAAAACGTCTTGACATTTAAACCGCCCTTTGTTACAATTATCACACAGACAACCGCTATATTATTTTTATCGAAGGGAGGATGTCGGTGTCCCGTTTTGCGGCACCGCGTTGATCTGTAATGGCTGAAAATAAGACTGAAAATTTTGAGGAATTAGAGGGTGAAACTTGTTTTCTTATTGATGAGGAAGGTAACGAAAACCCCTTTGAAATAATCGGCAGGCTTGAAATTGAAGGTTGTGAGTATCTCGCGTTTATGCCTATCGATAGCGATGAGTGTGAGTATGTTATACTTAAAAAGGAACGTGACGAAAACGGTGAGGACGTTTATGTTACCATAGATGACGATGATGAGTTTGAGAGTGTAGCAGAAGTGTTTGAGGATGAGGTCTTCGGCGACCTTGACCTTGATATGCTTGATGGCGATACCGATACAGAAGAGGAATAATTTTGTCTTTCACCGTATAAAATAGAAGTGTGTTTTTTTCCTGCTTGGTGCGTGATGTTCTCGCATAAAAACCCACATTTACGAAGCGGAGACCGGGCTTCCCGTTCAGGGAATGCAGACCTCCCGACGGTGCGCTGCTTATGTCACCGCGCCGCTCGGATGTTGGGAGCACAAAAAATGGGAGAGGTCACCACCCTTGCCAGAGAGCAGGGTTTCGTTTGCGGGCCACGGCCCGGCGGGAAGAAACAGAAATTAAAGGCGCACATTGCAAGCTTTGCTTGC
>JAZUQW010000055.1:0-12159 GCA_045605905.1 Eubacteriales bacterium | reverse complement strand
GGTTGTGGGTGTTATTCTCTTTTTCGCTCTCTTGTTGATAAGTAACGCTTTAGAATTACGTGCACTTTCCTTCCTATTGCAATCGCTGACACAAGCCGGTTTGGTTGCTTTGATCATACTCTTTCAACCCGAGTTTAGAAGTGCGCTTGAAAAAGTTGGTACCGGTTCTATAAAAAACATTAAGGGTATGTTTTCAGGTGCTGCAATGAAAGAAGTGGTTGAGGGTATTCAAGAATTGAGGAAGGCGACCGAAAACCTTTCAGCCACAAAAACAGGTGCTCTTATGGTTATAGAAAACGAAACAAAGCTTGGTGACGTAATTAAAAGCGGTACGGTCATCGATGCAGACATAAGCTCTATGCTCGTTGGTAATATTTTTTATAACAAAGCGCCGTTACATGATGGAGCGGTGCTTATAAGGAATAACCGATTGTACGCCGCGGGGTGCTTTTTACCCCTTTCTCAAGACCCCGATATAATGAAAGAGCTCGGCACAAGGCATCGAGCTGCTATAGGTATTACCGAGGTTAGCGATGCGGTTGTAATAATAGTTTCAGAAGAGACCGGTATAATTTCCGTTGCAAAAGACGGTAATCTCGAGCGAGGACTATCCGGTGCCGCGTTGGAAAAGCTTTTAATTGATTTACTGCTTTCTGAAACCGGCCCTAAACTCAATCGACGCAATAAGGAGGACAAAGATGCAAGACAATAACACTTCTGTTGCTCGCGAAGAAAATGGTGCCCATAATAAGCGTCATTGGTCTTCGATTGGATATGTGCTTATCGCTTTCGCGTGTGCCATATCGTTGTGGTTTTACGTTGCAGATTACGATAGAATAATAGAAAAAGAAATCCAAAATGTACCCGTTGAGTTGGTATTGCCTACAAACGAAAGCTTATCTGTTGAATCGGGCTTGGGCAACTATGTTAATATAAGGGTCAGTGGTAGAAAAGCTGATGTTATAGATATGACTGCCGATGACTTAAGGGCGTATATAGACACCACAGGTGTAAACGAAGAGACTAATAGAGCATTTGATGTGCAAGTGGAAGTACTTCGTAAGGGTGTTAGTGTTGTTGACAGCAGAAATATCCCTCAAGTGACTGTAGTTTTGGTAGAATCTGTTGTAAAGGATTTTCCTGTGGAGCCTGTAATAAAACATTTGATCGATACTCCTAATTATATAGAAACCAGTTGTGTTCCAGGTACTATAAAAATTACGGGGTCGGCAAGTATAATAAACAGTATTGTTACTGCAGAAGTAAGGGAAGATGTAGGGAAAATTGAAGGCGACAGCTCTGTATGGGGCAACGTCGTATTGAAGGATGCGAAAGGGAATGTTGTCCCACAGACATATTTGGATTTAGATACAACAGACGTTAAAGTATATATAGATGTGTTCACAAAAAAAGAGTTAGATGTTGAAGTTCAGTTTACTGGTGGTGTTTACGATGTGGCCACCTCGGGAGCGAAGATACAGTGCAATCCGTCTAAAGTAATGGTAGTAGGGCCGTTGAAGAGTCTGGAGCCTCATGACCGCGTTGTGTTGGAGCTGGACGAAAAGCTTATAGAAGATAGCGATTATACTTGTACTCTTGAATTACCGACTTTGTCAGATTATGTAAATATGGAGTATGAAGGCGGAATTACCGAGGTTGAGGTTTCGATAACCGAAAACTTGATTACAAAAACAGAGATGGAAATTAATAATGAGATGGTAGTGTTTGATGCTCTTGATGATTTTAATGTCGATATTATAGCGCTTAAGGTGGATGACGGTGAATATCAAGAGACAACACAGATAGTTATACGCGGAGACAGAGAAAGTATAAGCAAATTGACCGAGCAAAAGGTTGATGTAACATTTGATTTGGAAAAAGCCATAGAAGATTATAAAAATGATTTAATTGACAATTCAGAAATCGTTAGGATAACTGATATTCCCGCAACAATCACATACAGTAATTTGGGTGGTGTATTCTCAAAAAATAATGTCTTTGTTACTATAGAGGTGAGTTATAATTCCACCGAAGACAGTGGAGAAGATATTAGTGATGAGTATTCTCTTTCTCAAGAGAACACTGAGGTGAATTAACGTGAGGGCAGAAGGCGTAATTGTTGCTGTTAACGATTCGATTGCAACTGTGAATATTTTGCAACAATCTGCTTGTGCGGGCTGTAGTGCAAGCTGTGCTTCGTGTCACAAAATGGTTATGCACAGTATAGAGACAGAAAATCTGATAAATGCGGTTGTCGGTGAACGGGTATGGGTAGAAAGCTCTGCCGGACGAATTTTGCTTATATGTTTTTTAGTTTTTGTATTCCCTCCAATTCTGGTTGGAATAAGTTGTGCGTTACTTTGGAAATGCGTTTCGGGTTTAGCTTTAGCGTGTCTTTCTGTGGGGATTGCCGCTGTCAGCTTTATGTGCTTGTATATGACGGTCGGCAAAAAATTAATAGCAGGAAACAGTTATAAGATAACAAAAAAGTATTGATGATTGGATGACAGATTAAGTGGATAAAAATTGGAGAGTAAAGCCTTTTGATGCAGAAAAGGCTAAACAGCTTTCTGTAAAGCTTGGCGTTTTACCGTTAACTGCCCGACTTTTGTGTTCAAGGGGGCAGGATGATGAGTATAAAGCTAAATCCTTTATAGATTGCAATTCAAATTGCAAATACGATCCGTTTTTGCTTAAAGACATGGATAAGGCGGTTGAACGCATAAACAAAGCCATAAAAAACCGTGAACGTGTTTGTATATACGGCGATTATGATGTTGACGGCGTAACAGCAACGACAATTTTGTACAGTTATCTTGTTGATCACGGAGTGCAATGTGAATATTTCATTCCCGGCAGATTAGAAGATGGATACGGTCTTAATAAAAAGGCTATTGCGGCGCTTGGCGGCAAAACGGATCTAATAATAACGGTTGATACAGGCATTACCGCGGTAGAGGAAACTGAATATGCCACTACATTAGGTATTGATATGGTAATTACGGATCATCACAGCTGTCGAGAAGTCTTACCGGTGGCTTGTGCTGTTGTAGACCCACATAGAGATGACTGTGCATATCCTTTTAAGCATTTAGCGGGTGTGGGGGTAGTGTATAAACTATTGTCTGCTTTGGAAGGTGATGCTGATGTTATAATCGATCGTTACGGAGACATTATAGCAATAGGTACTATTGCGGATGTTATGCCCATTATAGATGAAAACAGATATATTACTTCACTTGGCATAAAGAAGCTGCAACGCACGAATAATCTTGGACTTAAGGCTTTAATGGAGCAGTGTAACATAAAAAACACTGACAACAAAAAGGTTAATTCTGTTAATATCGGCTTTACAATTGCACCGCGTATCAATGCTGCGGGACGTATAAAAAATGCACGTAGCGCTGTAGAGTTGCTTTTGGCTGACAACAAAGAAACAGCCGAAACCCTCGCAAAAGAACTTTGCGAGATTAACAAGGAACGACAAAACACAGAACAAAAGATTTACGAAGAGGTACAACAACAGCTTGAAGGACGAAAGGACGATAATGTGTATGTATTAAGTTCTGATGGTTGGCATCAAGGCGTTATAGGGGTTGTTGCATCTAGACTTACGGAAAGATATAGTCAGCCTTCAATTTTATTTAGCTTTGATGGTGATGTTGGCAAGGGCAGCGGTAGGAGCATAAAGGGCTTCTCTATGTTGGATGCATTGAAGCATTGTCATGACCTATTAGAAGAATATGGTGGGCATGAATTGGCCGCCGGTGTTACCATCGCCAGACACAACTTGGATGCTTTTTGTGCCCGTATAAATGAATATGCTTGTGAAAAAGTTAAAAATGCCAAAGATGCTTCATACATGGAAGCCGACAGTGAAGTTTTGCCTAAAGAGTTAACTTTAAAGCAAGCGTATGAATTGTGTTCGCTTGAGCCTTTCGGTTTGCAAAATCCTATCCCTTTGTTGCTTTTGAAGGATGCATGTATATGTGAAATAACTCCTTTGGCAGCAGGCAAACACGTTAAACTTTTGCTTGAATGCGAGGGTTGTAAACAAAAGTTTACTGCAATTTATTTTAACATGAAGCACAGCGAGTTTCACTATCGATGTGGCGACAGATGTGATTTGTTGTTTACGCTTGAAGTTAACGAATTTAGGGGCGTTAGTGAAGCAAAGCTATATATTAAAAAAATGAGATATAGCTACGCAGCCGAAGAAGAACAAAAAAAGCAATTAGAGCATTATTCAGCGGCTCTTGATCCTCATAACAAAGATAATTTGCCGTTTAGCGCTATTCCGACTCTTGTACAATTCAGAGCAATATTTCGTATGCTCAAAATGGAGCTTGGAAGCAATAAAAAGAAGCTTGCTTTTTCTTACATACAACGCCGTTTAAAGGAAGTTGATATGTATGCAGGTATTGGACTGTGTGCGTTACGAATTATTTTTGATGTTCTTAAGGAGTGCGGCTTGGCTGAATACTCGCTGTTAGACGGCGAAAAAGTGGTTGAAATAAAACTAATACCCTTCAAAGAAAAAATAAATTTGGACAAATCTCCTCTTTTGACGAGAATTAAAAACAATCACAAGCTTTATTGATTATGGAGGTGAGCGGAATTGTTACACAGCATAGAAGAGTTGCTCGAGCTGATAAAGGACAAATCATATTTAGATTCTGAAAAAATAAAGTTAGCATACAATTTCGCTGACGAGTTGCACAAAGGTCAACTCCGCCGATCAGGTGATCCTTATATAACACATCCGCTTTCAGTGGCCGAGGTGGTTGTCGAGCTTCAGCTTGACACTGACTCGGTTTGTGCAGCATTGCTTCATGATACGGTGGAGGATTGCTCCGACAAAATGGATAACATTTTGTTAAAGATCAAAAAAATGTTTGGCGTTGATGTCGCAGATATTGTTGACGGCATTACTAAACTTGTACACATCACATTTGATGATAAGGAAAAAGAAAACGTTGAAAATCTGCGTAAAATGTTTTTAGCAATGTCTAAAGATTTACGTGTTATCTTCGTTAAGCTTGCAGACCGTTTGCATAATATGAGAACCTTGGATTTCAAGAGTGAGGAGAAACAGCGTTCCATCGCGCTTGAAACAATGCATATTTACGCTCCTTTAGCGCATCGTCTCGGCATTCAAAAAATAAAGCACGAGCTTGAAAACTTGTCTTTGCGCTATCTTGACCCCGTAGGTTACGAAGAGGTTAAAAGCGATATTGAAAGGCGTTACGGAGAAAACAAGGGCTTTCTTGACCGTGCAAGACTTATGGTTGAAGAAAACCTTGCCGCATATAATATAAAGTATCACCTTGAGGGTAGAGTAAAATCTATATTCAGCATATATAAAAAGATGTTTAATCAAGGTAAAACTTTTGATGAGATCTATGATTTTTACGCAATGCGTATAATCGTAGATAATGAGCTCGAGTGTTATGCAGCGCTGGGTACTATACACGAACAGTTTAAGAGTATACCTAACAGGTTTAAAGATTATATATCCAACCCTAAACCAAATATGTATCGTTCACTCCATACAACGGTAATGGGGCATGAAGGAATTCCGTTTGAGGTTCAAATACGTACATGGGATATGCATACGGTTGCTGAATATGGCCTTGCAGCCCATTGGAAGTATAAAATCGGTGAACAAGCAAAGAAAGATATTGACGAAAAATTATATTGGATAAGAACGCTTTTGGAATCTGACAGAGGTCTTAATGATCCCGATGAGCTTATCGGACCGCTGAAAATAGATTTGTTTGAAGATGAAATCTTTGTATTTACACCTAAAGGCGATGTTGTTAACTTACCTTGCAACAGTACGCCTATAGATTTTGCTTATGCGATACACTCGGCGGTAGGCAACAAGATGGTTGGCGCTAAAATTAACGGTAATATTGTGCCTATAGACTGCAAACTTCAAACCGGTCAAATTGTAGAGGTGCTTACGTCTACGGTATCAAAAGGCCCCAGCCGAGATTGGCTTAAAATTGTAAGAACGAGTGAAGCGAGAAACAAGATACGCCAATATTACAAGAAAGAAAAACGCAGCGAAAATATTGCTCTTGGAAAAATGGAAATTGAGCGTGAGCTTAAACGCTACGGTAAATCGTTTTCAGAAGCTCAAAAGAAAGAAATCGTAGGAAACATTGCTACCAGAATCGGTCTTAATGATGCCGACGATTTGTATAACAATATCGGTTACGGCGGCCTTACTGTTTCTAAAATTGCGATGAAACTTAGGGATGAGTTTGAACGGGTAATTAGTCCCGAAACTGCCCACGATTCGGTTAAACAACCCCAATTACAGCGTTCGACAAAGCTATATTCTGATTCTCAAAGCGTCATCATCGACAGTGTGGAAAATTGTGAGGTTAAGTACGCAAAATGCTGCAGTCCTATTCCGGGTGATACCATAATAGGGTTCATAACTAAAGGACACGGCGTGTCTGTTCACAAATTTGATTGTCCCAATGCTGTTACGGGTATGAATGATCCTGAACAATCGGATAGATGGATTGTTGCCTCTTGGAATGATCGCGCTGTATCTCCCGAAAAGCATACAGGCAACTACGATGCTTTGATAACTATTTATGCTATGTATAACAAAACATTGCTTGCCGATGTTACCTTGGCGTTAACTGATATGAATGTTGCTGTCAGCAGCATTTCTATATTCAGAAAAGGGGACAATTGTTCCGTAGAGGCTTCTTTAAAATGTAGCAATATTGAACATTTGAAGTCTATTATGGCAGGCTTAAAAAGATTAAAAAATGTAACAGATGTTATAAGAGGTGGCTGATGAGGGCTGTTGTTCAAAGAGTGTTTTCCGCATCCGTTTCCGTTGACGGTGTTACGGTATCGTCTATTGATGAAGGGTTGCTAGTTTTCCTAGGGATAAGCAAGGAAGATAACGAAGAAACCGCAAAGAAGCTTGCGCGAAAAGTATCTGGTATCAGGATCTTTAGTGACGAGAATGATAAAATGTCTCGTTCTGTTTCGGATGTTGGCGGAAAGATACTGTTAGTATCTAATTTTACCTTATACGGTAGTGTTCGTCACGGCTACAGACCGGATTTTATGAAATCTGCAGGTGGTGTTGTTGCGAAACCGCTTTATGAGTACGTGCTTTCTTTACTTAACGAAATCGTTGAATGTAGAGGCGGCGTTTTCGGTGGCGATATGCGGGTAGAAGTAGCTAATAACGGTCCTGTTACCGTAATTGTTGATACGGATGAGTTATAATTATGGTTTTAAATATTGATAATAAAACTAATTATCTTAATGATTATCACTTCCAAACGTTGTGTATGCTGTATTATCCAGGTGAGAAATTTCCTCCTGGTGCAACAGAAGGGGAGAATAAGGCATATTTTTGTTTGGAAGAAACAGATGGTAATTTAGTTGCAAACGTAAAGCTGTTTTCCGGTGTTCGAAGCGCTGAAGCCACAGCGATACTTTCAAAAGATTCTTTTACTATTCCTGTCGATGGCGCATTTACTGCCCAAGCGGCAGTGGGTATGGCATATTTAGAGGCGGGGAAAACGCTATTTGGCTTCTTACCTCCGTGGGGCTATCTGACCGGATTGAGACCCGTTAAGCGCGCAAGGTATTATTTAGATAAGGGCTATAGCGATTCGGAGGTGTTTAACCTTTTTACACGTGATCACAAAGTTTTAGCAGAAAAAGCACGTTTGAGTCTTGATATTGCCGCCACTGAAGCAAAAATGCTTAAACCTTACAGCAGTAAAGATTGTTGTTTATATATAGCAATTCCTTTTTGTCCTACCAGGTGCGAGTACTGTTCTTTTGTATCGTACAGTAATGATAAGCTTTTTAAAACCATACCTGATTACCTTGACAGACTTGATGAGGATTTAATCAGAACGGCTGATGTCATCAGCAACACAGGGTTTAATTTGCGTTCTATTTATATAGGTGGCGGTACTCCGTCTGTTTTAAACGAATACCAAATCGGCCGTCTTCTTGATAGAGTTACTGAAAAGTTTGATTTATCTCTTCTAAAAGAGTTTACTTTTGAGTCCGGAAGACCTGACACTACCACGTTCGCGAAATTATCTCTTGTTAAAAGCTATGGCGTGGACAGAGTTAGTATAAACCCGCAAACTACAAGAGACGAAGTGCTGCAAAGAATTGGCAGAAATCATAGCACAAAACAGTTTTTTGATGCAGCAGAAGCTGCCGCTTCAGTAGGCTTTAAGTCAATTAACGGTGATTTGATTGCAGGACTTCCCGGAGATGACTTCCAGGGCTTTTCAAAGAGTTTGGAAGATTTAATCGGGTTAGGGTTTAATAACATTACTGTGCATACACTTTCCGTTAAGAATGCCGCCCCGATTAGATTTGACGAAAGCGGAGTATACGATGCAGATGGCGCAAACGCGCGTCGTTGTGTATCTCACAGTTATAATCGTTTGGTTGAGGCAGGGCTGATGCCATATTATTTGTATAGACAAAAGAATACAGTTGGCAACGCTGAAAATGTTGGATATGCTGTACCGGGTACAGAATGCGATTATAACGTCTTAATGATGGAAGAAACAAATACTGTTTTTGCTTGCGGTGCTTCCGCTATTACAAAGCTTGTTTCTTCAGATGGTGGGAAGATTGAAAGAATAGCCTTCCCTAAATATCCTTTTGAATATCTTGCAGCTCCTCGTGGTGTTGGTGAGGAGAAGATCTATAGTTTTTTTAATGGTGATAATAATGGAAAAATACTATGCTAATATGGAAAAAGCGTTTGCGGAAGACGAGGCGTCGTACGAGCAAGCGGTTTTAGATGCGGCCCAACAAATTTTATCAAAACCAACGGTAAAAATGGTGTTTGTAACAGGTGGGTCTTGTGCGGGGAAAACCCCCACGACAGAACGTTTGGCACACTACCTTGGTGAACACGGTAAAAAAACAGAGTTAATATCTCTCGACGATTTTTACCGCAATCCTGAAGATGCGGTGTATAATTCTGATGGAACACCTGATTACGAGTGCCCAGAAAGTCTCGATTTAGAGTTGCTGCATGAATGCTTCTCGGCGATTTGTAACGGAGAGGTTGCGTTAATGCCGAGATTTAGCTTTAAAGAAAAGAGAAGAAGTAATGTGTTTTCTGCTATGCGTCTTGATGACGACGAGCTGTGTATTGTGGAAGGTTTACATGCATTAAATCCTATGGTCTGTGGTGCGTATATTCCTACTGAAAAAACATTTAAGATATATTTGCACGCTGAAACCGATGAATATAACGAACCGCGTTTATTAAGAAGGATAGTGCGTGATTACTATAAGCGTGGCACTACTGCAGAAGAAACAATTGAAATGTGGGATAATGTAGAAGCAGGTACCAGAAAATACATTTTACCTTATAAGGACTCAGCTGATGTAGTAATTAACACATATATTCGCTACGAGCGTTATGTTATGCGTGATGATGCATTGAAAATGCTGTCAGAGGTTCCACAAAATAGCTCTTCGTGGGCTGTTGCTAAACAATTGATTGATATGGTTGAGCCGTTGCCGTCTTTACCAAAGAACAGAGTGTCTGATGCATCATTTATGAGGGAATTTTTAACTCAAAGGATTTAATTAGTCAAATGGAACGAAACGCAAGCAAAAGCTTCTTGGTAGAGGCATCTATAATTTCAATATCTAATTTTACAGTTAAAATAATAGGGGTGCTTTTCAGCATCCCTTTAAGTAATTTGTTGCAAAGCGAAATTGCAGTTTTTAATGCAGCATATTCAGTATATGCTATGCTTTATATGATTTCTACCGCGGGGCTACCTGTTGCAACATCACGTCTTGTAGCGGCTTCAGCAAAGCGTGGTAGGGCATATGAGGCGGCAAGAATATACAAACTATGCCTTTTTATGTTTGGTATCATAGGATTTATTTGTTCAACTGCGATGTTTGTTTTTGCCGATAAAATTGCAAAATGGACAACTCATTACAATAGTGTATACGCTATGCGCGTTATTGCACCGACCTTGTTTTTTATATGTATAGTATCTGCAATACGAGGATATTTGCAAGGCTTAAGGAATATGGTGCCTACCGCTGTTTCTCAGTTTATTGAAGCCTTTTTTAAGCTTTCGATAGGTTTAGGGATGGCATATTGGTCACACAGTCAAGGTCATTCTCCTGCTGTGCAGGCTGCATTTGCAGTTCTTGGCATTACTGTGGGCGTTTTCTTGGGAATGATATATCTAATTATATATAAACGTTTTTCTAAAAATGTTTACACACCGCTTACAGACTATGGTAGCGACAGTACGCGTTCTATATTATCAAAGTTGGCTCAAGTTGCTTTGCCTGTAACCATTACCAGTTCTGCGTTATATATGTCACATTTTGCGGACACCATTATTGTAAAAAAGGCTTTGATTAATTCTGGCTTTTCTGAAAATGTAGCAAATGCTATGTATGGAGCTTACACAGGTTTGGCAACTAAACTGGCTGACTTATTACCGTCTACCTTTGTATTTCCCATCGCTGTCAGTATTTTACCTGCAATTTCAGGTGCCTTGGCTACGAAAAATCACAAAGAAGCCACAGAATATATTCGTTCATCTTTGCGAATAAGCGGTATTATCGCATTGCCGTGTGCATCTCTGCTTTTTGTGTTGGCAAGACCTTTAATCTGCGTTTTGTACGGCAGCAGGTGGGGTGGCTACATAACGCTTTTAAACGGTAAGCATATTTTGTCTGTTGATATGGCGGCAACCGCTTTGTCAATCCTTGCAGTTGGCATTTTCTTCATATCTTTGGTTTCAACAACAAATGCGTTGTTACAAGCAATTGGTAAGGCGTATTTTCCTATGATATCCGTAAGTGTGGGGGCTGTGTGCCTTTTGGTAGCTGATATTTTCTTTGTTTCGAACGTAAAAATTAACATTTACGGTGCACCTATGGGAACTTTGATATGTTATATAGTTGCATATTGCCTGAATTTGTACTTCTTGAAAAAGAGCGGTATTAGCAATGCTGCACCCAACAAGCTGTACGTAAAGCCGCTGATTTCTGCTGTTGTCGCAGGTATAACCGCCTATGTAGTGTACAAACTTTGCAATTTAATAGTTTCAAGTGAAGGCAGAATTAGCAATTTGTTGCTCTTGGGATGTGCGGGAATAACCGGAATTTTTGTTTATGTCCTTGTTCTGTTGCTTATAAAGGGGATAACAGATTCAGAAGTAAGACTGTTACCAATGGGTAATAAGATGGCTGATTTTTTAAATAAACACGGTTTATTATGCTAATGGAGGAAAAGTTTATGGGAAGTTTTGATTTTGATAGCGCCGTTGCCGAGCTTTTGTACAAAAATAGATACAGTTTTGATGATTTCTGTCTTCTTATAGAGGTTTTGCGTGACGAAAGAGGTTGCCCTTGGGATAGGGAACAAACCCATAAAACCATACGTAAAAATATGATCGAAGAGGCATACGAAGCGGCAGAAGCCATTGATACCGACGATTCGGCATTGTTGTGTGAAGAGCTTGGCGATGTTATGCTGCAAACAGTTCTACATTCAAGCATATCTAAAGCTAATGGCGGTTTTGACGTGGATGATGTTATTACAGGTGTTTGTAAAAAGCTTATAATTAGACATCCTCATGTTTTTGGCGATATATCTGTTAGCAGCACCGGCGAAGTGCTCGATAATTGGGAACAAATCAAACAGGCTACTAAAGGAGCAAATACAGCAACGGAGAGTATAAATAATATATCAAGCGCTTTGCCAGCATTGGTGCGAGCCGATAAGATAGGTAAAAAGGCTGCAAAGCATAATTTCGATTTTGCATCAGCACAGGATGCTTTGGAAAAGACCAAAGAAGAAGTTGAAGAATTAAAGGAAGCGCTTATTGAAGGAGACAGTGCACACATAGAAGAGGAAGTTGGAGATTTGCTTCTCTCTGTTGTAAACGCAGCTAGGCTTGCAGGTGTTGATTCAGAAGAAGCTTTACACAAAGCAAACAAAAAATTCTGCAATAGGTTTGCTTTGGTTGAAAAAATGTCGTTACAAGATGGTGTTGAACTAAAGGATAAAAGTGATAAAGAGATGCTTGAACTGTGGGAAAATGCTAAATTAATGGCTAAAAATGAATAAAAAAATATATTTTTTTATCATTT
>JAZUQW010000054.1:0-7056 GCA_045605905.1 Eubacteriales bacterium | reverse complement strand
TCGCAAACGTCCCCACTTCGATACCTCTCCGTTTTGTTTTGTTGTTGCTGCCTGGATATTGTACCATTATTCTGCCGCAAAAGCAACTGTTTTTTTTTGAATTTTTAGCGCTTGGGGCAGATTATTCGTTTTACTCGTCTTCGGCTAAATCTTCGTCCTCGTCGGAGTTTTCTTCTGACTTGGCGGTGGGCTTAGACTTAAAGGAAAACTTATTTTCGGTGCCTTTATAAACCCGTTCTATATTCTTGCGGTGCATAACTATTACCATAAGGGAAACGATTGTGGCAAACAGCATCTTGAAAAAGCCGGGGATTTGATGAACAAGGTTTATCTCTATAATATAAACATAGGCGGGGTAGAAGAACGCCGCGATAACCGACGCCATAGACACATAGCGGAATACAAACAGCACCAAAGCGAAGGTGGCGATAAGCAACAGGAACACAAAGGGGTCTAAAATGAGTATAGCTGTTGCCGCCGCCAGCACGCCCTTGCCGCCTTTGAACCTGTAATATATGGGGGCGATATGACCGAGCACGCAAAAGAGCGCAGCAAGGTAGCCGCCTTGTACTTCAAGCGTCGGGCTGTAGCACACCCAAGTGCCGAGAAGCACCGAGAGTGCTGTTTTAAGCATATCGCCAAGCAAAGTGAACAGCGCGGCTTTTTTGCCGAACACGCGCAGCATATTTGTAAGGCCTGCGTTGCCGCTGCCGTAGTTGCGGATATCCTTGCCAAACAGCTTGCCGGACACTATAATTGCGCTGTTGATACTGCCAAGCAAGTAGCCTATAACCACGCAAGCGAATATTTCAAGGGTTGCCGCCGCTTCCGGCACAAGCTTACCGCTGCCGAAAACGATGGTGTTAAGCCCTATTTTTTCTGCAATAAAACCGTACCACACGGAAAAAACCTCCCTGATTTAGCTGTCTTCTTTTTGTCTTATTATCAGCTTAATGGGTGTGCCCTCAAAGCCGAAAACATCTCTTAAGCAGTTTTCGATATAACGTTGGTAGGAGAAATGGAACAGCTCGGCACTGTTACAGAATATAACAAACGTAGGCGGCTTTATGCCTGTTTGGGTCATATAATATATTTTAAGCCTTCTGCCCTTATCTGTAGGAGGCTGTACCCTGTTCATTGCATCGTTAAGCACGTCGTTAAGCACGCCTGTGGAGATGCGCTGTATGGATTTATCGTATACGGCGTTGATTTGCTCGTAAAGCTTATCTACGCGTTGACCTGTTTTTGCGGAAACAAAGGCGATGGGCGCGTAGGTCATATAAGACAGCGCATCATACACCTTCTTTTTAAAGTTGTTTACGGTGGAATTATCTTTCTCCAAGGTATCCCACTTGTTCATTACGATTATTGCCGCTTTGCCCGCGTTGTGGCTTATACCTGCGATTCGCTCGTCTTGGGCGGTTACGCCCTCTGCTGCATCGCACATAACAAGGCAAACATCGGCACGCTCCACTGCCGCGCGGGCACGCAGAACGCTGTATTTTTCTATATTATCTTCTATTTTCGAATTCCTGCGGATGCCTGCCGTATCTATAAACACGTACTTACCGTGCTCGTTTTCTATGCGGGTATCCGTAGCGTCGCGGGTGGTGCCGGGGATATCCGATACGATAACCCTTTCCTCGCCTGCCACGCGGTTTACCATAGAGCTTTTACCTGCGTTGGGCTTGCCGATAACGGCAACGCGTATAACGCCTTCCTCTTCCGGTTCTTCCTCATACTCGGGCAACAGCTCTACTATGCGGTCAAGTATATCGCCGCTACCTGTGCCGTGGATGGAGGAGAGGGGGATAGGTTCACCCAAGCCAAGCTCATAAAACTCATAATACTCACCGGGAAGCGCGCCTACAGAGTCTATCTTATTCACCGCAAGAACCACGGGTTTACGGCTTTTCATAAGCATGGTTGCAATCTCGCGGTCGTCGGCGGTAACGCCTGCCCTTACATCGGTCATAAACAGAATAACATCGGCGCTTACTATAGCCAGCTCTGCCTGTGTGCGCATTTGACGCAATATTTCGGTGTTGGCGGTAGGCTCCAGACCGCCCGTATCTGTAAGCACAAAGCTTTTTCCGTTCCATTCCGTATCCGCATAGATGCGGTCGCGGGTAACGCCGGGGGTATCGTCTACTATAGAGATACGTTCCCCTGTTATTTTATTAAAAAAGGTGCTTTTGCCCACATTGGGTCTGCCTATTATGGCAACTGTACCTTTCATACTATATCCTCCTCGCTTATACCAAGAAGCTTGTAAAGCAGGTCGGCGCCGTCTTTTCCTGCTATCAAAATGGGGTAGCCCAGCTTTTCGGCCGCTTCCGTAACGCTTACACCGTCCAAGAACAGATCGCCCTCGCTTCTTAACATATTGCAGGGGATTAGAAGACGGTCACAGCCACCTGCGGAGGACAGCTCCTCTATAAGGTCGCCGCCCGTTACAAGGCCGCTTACGGTAACCGTGTTACCAAAAAACTTGTTTTCTACCCTAAACACACGGCAGTTAAGCTGCGGAAATGCCGCTGTTGCCGCTGCCGCCAGCTCACATATATGCTCATAGGCGGCATAGCCCGTGGCTATATACACGGTTTGGGCAGACACTTTTTCGTTTATGCGGGCTTCCGACGCTTCTTCAAGCGCCCACATAAACTCCTCTCTGTGGCACCTTATCATCCCAACGCCGTTTTCAAGCTGGGGGTAGCCGTCATACTCATCCTCGTCGGGGATGGGCAGACCTGCTGTAAGGTAAAACTCATCAGATGCATAAAACATACGCACGCCTTTTTCCTTAAGCGGTAGGCGGGTAAACTCTTTTACCGTCTCTATGACTGCCGCCGCTTCCTCCGGGGTGAAAAGCCTTAATTTGGGCAAGCCCTCTCTGTGGGCGGTCAGCCCCACGGGTACGGCAGAAACGCTTTGCAGCGACTTAAGCTTATAAAGCTGTTCCATGCTGTCTTTAAGCTCTTCTCCGTCATTAACACCGGGGCAAAGCACCAACTGTGCGTTTATGGCTATCCCATGCTCCGAAAGTTGGGTAAGGTAATCCAAACATTTGCCCGCAAAGCGGTTACCCATCATGGTACAGCGCAGTTTCGGGTTCATTGTATGGACAGACACATTAACGGGCGATATGCGCATTTTTATTATACGCCCTATATCGTCCTCGGTAAGATTGGTAAGGGTAACATAGTTTCCGTGTAGAAACGACAAACGCTCATCGTCATCCTTAAAATATATACTCTCCCTCATCCCCTTGGGGTTTTGGTCGATAAAGCAAAACATACAGTTGTTACGGCAACGCTTTTGGGCGGTGATAAGATAGGTATCAAACTCCGCACCCAGGGGGGCATATTCCTCTTTTTTTACCGTGGCGGTAAATGTGCGACCCGCCCGCTGTACTTCTATAAGCAGGCGACTGTCGGTGGTGTAAAAGTAATAGTCCAGCCCGTCGTTTATGGGGTTGCCGTTAATGCTTATTATGCTGTCGTCGGGTAAAAGCCCCGCTTTTTCTGCAGGACTGCCTTTTTCAACCGAGCTTATCTTAACCATAAAAAATCTCCATAAACGCAAAAGGCGCGCCTCCCCAAGGCTTAAACTGCCCGGAGAACGGCACGCGTTTCTGGAAGGTTTCTGCCCGCAGGCAGAAACCTTCACATTAAACCAAAGCCTTATGCCTTTTTACTGTCCTTGCTGATGATTTCCTCGCCTGCGTAGGAGCCGCAACTCTTGCAAACTCTGTGGGAAAGGTTGTACTCACCGCACTTTGCGCACTTTGTCATGCCGGGCATATCCAGCTTCCATACGGAAGAGCGTCTCTTATCTCTTCTTGCCTTGGACACTTTTGCCTTTGGTACTGCCATCTTCAGCACCTCCCTCTTTTAGGAATAATATATCAGCCGTTATCAAGCAACGCTTTCAAAACCTCAAGCCGTGGGTCAACTTCTTTAAGGGTGCAACCGCAACTCTTTTTGTTAAGGTTGGTGCCGCACTTGGCGCACAGCCCTTTACAATCCTCACGGCATAACAGTTTGGTGGGCAGCTCCAACAAAAGCTCGTCACAAAAAACGGCCTCAAGGTCTATAAACCCATCCTCGTCTGTTATAATGTAATCGTCATTCTCGTCTGTTGTAAGACTGCGGGCAACGGGCCTTTCGATATCAAAGCTATGCTTGTACCCAAAACCCTCACCACAGCGAGAACAAAGCCCCTCTGCGGCAACATCGGTGGTGGCATTTAAAAGCAAATATCCGCCGTGGTTGCTGACCTTACCCTTCACCGCCGCTGTGCCTTTTGTGAAATCACCAAGGCTTATGTCAACGGGTAAGCTAAAGTCAAAATACAGGGTGCCGCCGTCGTCTGCCAGCAGTTGTTGTATATCCAGCCGCATAAAACCACACCCCCGTGTTTTTGCCGTCATTTCAGCAAACGCTCATATATTATAACTCTTTACACCTCTTTTGTCAACAGTTTTTTTAAAGGTTTTTGCATAAAAAACGGCTTTTGACAGACAATATAGTATACAGGAGTTGATAATATTATGAAAAAGTTATGTAAATGCATTATAATCAGCGGCGCTATGGCAGGAATGGTCATAGGTGCTTCCTCCGCTTATATGACAGCAATGCTTATAAAAAGCAAGTCCGGCGTGTGCGATATTATGAAATGTAAGGCAAAAGAAGCCTTTAAGGCTATGGGCGAAAAATTTACGCTGTAAATACAAAATTGCCCCAAGAAGGCGCCGAACTTCTTGGGGTGATTTTGTTTATAGCTATTGCATTGCTTGTGCTTTTTTGCTAAAATAACTTGTACTTATAAATATACAAGGAGGATAGTTACATGAAACGATTGTTAAATTTATTTTTGGCGCTTCTTTTGGTGTTGACCTTTAGCCTTGGCGCCGTACCTGTTTCGGCGGGTGAGGGCGGCGATATTGTTGTGCTTTACACCAACGATATCCACTGCGCGATCGACGATTATGCAGCGTTGGCATCCTATCGGGCACAGCTTATTGCAGAAGGCAACACCGTTATAACCGTTGACCTTGGCGATGCTATACAGGGCGAGCTTATAGGCACCCACACTCAAGGCGAGGCTGTTGTGGAGCTGATGAACGCCGTGGGCTATGACTATGCCATCCCCGGTAATCACGAGTTTGATTACGGTATGGACACTTTCCTTGGCTTGGCAAATGCGGCGGATTATGAATATATCTGCGCTAACTTCAAAGATCTGCGTACCGATGCGGTTGTGTTTGCTCCCTACGCTATAGAGGACCTTGGAGATATTCAAATTGCATTCGTGGGCGTTACCACCCCCGAAGCGTATACAAAATCCACGCCTGTATATTTTCAGGATGATAACGGCAACTACATATACAGCTTTTGCGAAAACGCCCTTTACCAGGCGGTTCAAACCGCGGTTGACAGCGCCATCTTTGACGGTGCGGATGTGGTAATAGCTATGTGTCACCTGGGGATAGAGGGCACCACCGACGGTTGGAAGTCCACCGACCTTATAGCCAACACCACAGGCATTGACGTGGTTTTGGACGCCCACTCCCACGAGACTATCGGTGGCGACAGCTATCAAAACAAAGAAGGAGACGCGGTTTTGCTTTCCTCCACCGGCACAAAGTTTGCCAATATCGGCCGTCTTAACATAGCACTTGACGGTGCCAGCAATACACAGCTTGTGCCTGTATCTGCCATAGAGCTTGGCGGTGACGAATATAATACTGTACAAGCATTGATAGAAGATTATAATATACAGCTTGACCATTTTTACGAGGTTTTAGGCACAAGCGAGGCTTATCTTGCTTTGTATGACGAAGAAGGCGAGCGTATTATCCGTAACAGCGAGACCAATATGGGCGACTACGTTACCGATGCATACCGCTTTGTAACAGGCGCACAAATAGCCTTTGCAAACGGCGGCGGCATAAGGGCAGAGATACCTGTTGGCGAGGTTACCCGTAAAATGCTTATGGATATTAATCCTTGGAGTAACGAGATGTGCGTTGTAGAAGCCACAGGTCAGCAGATACTTGATGCTTTAGAGCATGGCGCTTCTATGTTCCCCGAGGAAGCAGGCGGATTTTTGCAGGTCTCCGGCTTAAGCTATGAAATACACAGCTACATAGAAAGCCCTGTTGTTAAAGACGATATGGGGATGTTCTTAAGCGTTGACGAAAGCAAGCCCCGTCGTGTTGCCAATGTCTTGGTGGATGGCGTTGCCATAGACCCCGAGGTTACATATACCGTTGCGGGCAGTTATTATATGCTTAAAAACGGTGGCGACGGCTACACTATGTTTGACGACAGCCCAATTTATATCGCCCCCGAAAGCATCATGTGTGACGCTGAAATGCTTATGGAATATTTTGTCTTTTCCCTTCAGGGGCAAATTCCTGCCTCTCGATACGGCAATATGTACGGCGAGGGCAGAATCACCGTAGTGACCGAGCTTCAGTATACCCTTGGCGATGTTAACGGCGACGGTCTTACAGACAGCCTTGATGCGGCACAACTGCTTAAGTATGATGCACAGCTTATAAGCTTTGAGGATTGGCAGCTTCTTGCAGGGGATGTTAACGGCGACGGTGCCGCTGATAACCTGGATGCGGCACAGATCTTAAAGCTTGACGCAGGTCTTATAACAGAGTTTTAAAAGTGTTTTACAAACAAAAAAGGCTTTTCGGTTTTGTGGCGAAAAGCCTTCAGACCGCTGACAAAGGCACAGAGCACGAAAAAAGAAAATACGGTTACTATAAAGTAAAAATTTCGGAGAAAAGTTCTCCGAAATTTTTGTATATTTTTATATTTTTTCGTTCAAAAACGAACCTCGACTCACAGTACCAAGTACAGTTCTCGCCTCGGTTCGTCTTGTCTGTATCCTTTCCCAACGCCCTGTCAAGCTGATGACAAGGTTTGTCATCAGCTTGAAGGCTTTTCGGTTTTGTGCCGAAAAGCCTTAAATTTTTAGCTGAATTTTGCGTGAGCAAAGCCGCAACGCATACACAGCGGCTCGGTCACACGGCGGGTT
>JAZUQW010000053.1:0-4122 GCA_045605905.1 Eubacteriales bacterium | reverse complement strand
TTCGCGGCGCATATTTTCAACAAGAATGGAAAGATGCATTTCGCCTCTGCCCGCCACGTTGTAGCTGTCGGCACTGTCAGTCTCGCTAACCTTAAGGGACATATCCTTCATTGCTTCCTTAAACAGGTAGTCTCTGATATGTCTGGTGGTAACGTATTTACCCTCTCTGCCTGCAAAGGGACCTGTGTTAACGGAAAAGGTCATTTCAATGGTCGGCTCACCAATCTTCACAAAGGGCAAGGGGTCAGCCCCCTCGGTAGAGCAAAGGGTATTGCCTATGTTTATATCTTCAAGACCGGAAACGCAAACTATATCGCCCACAGATGCAGTCTCTACGGCTTTTCTGCCCAAACCGTCTATTTGGTACATGGCGCTTATTTTGCCCTTGTAAGGAGTGAAACCTTCGTGATAATCACAAACCAAAACGTCTTGCTTAAGCTTGATAGAGCCGCGTTCTATGCGCCCTATAGCCATTTTACCCACATAGTCATTATAGTCGATGGCAGAAACAAGCATTTGCGCCTCGCCGCTTTCGTCCCCCTCCGGCGCGGGGATATGGGAAAGAATGGTATCAAACAAGGGGGACAGGTCCTCGCCCTGATGGTCGGGAGAAAGGCTTGCCGTAAGATTACGGGCAGAGCAGAAAAGCACAGGGCTTTCAAGCTGATTATCGTTGGCGTCAAGATCCAAAAGCAGTTCCAAAACCTCGTCGCCTATCTCGTAAACGCGGGCATCGGGACGGTCTATCTTATTAACAACAACTATAATGGGATGGCCCAGCTCTATAGCCTTTTGAAGTACAAAGCGGGACTGGGGCATAGGGCCATCCACCGCGTCCACCAACAAAAGTACGCCGTTAACCATTTTAAGTATACGCTCTACCTCGCCGCCGAAGTCAGCGTGGCCGGGGGTATCTACAATGTTTATCTTAACGCCCTTATAAAAGGCAGAGGTATTCTTTGCAAGAATGGTTATGCCGCGCTCACGCTCCAACGCGTTAGAGTCCATAACCCTTTCTTCAACATCCTGATTTTCTCTAAAGGTGCCGCTAAACTTAAGCATTCCGTCAACCAAGGTGGTTTTGCCGTGGTCAACGTGGGCTATAATTGCAACATTTCTTAAATCGTTACGAACCAAAACTTTATACCTGCATTTCTTTTATATTTTGCTTTTTAATAAGGCTTCTACCGCCGCCAGATCCTCGGCGGTGTTTACGCCCAAAGTCTCGTCGCTGTCCTTTAGGACATAAGCGGCTGTTTTTTTGCCCTCTTTTGCAAGTTGACGGGGCACATCGGTAAGATAATACTCGCCGCTGACAGGGCTCTTTGTAAGCTTGGGCAGTGCGGCAAACAGGTTCTCGCTGTCAAATATATACACGCCCACATTAAGCTCACGTATCTTTCGCTGTTCTTCGGTGGCGTCCTTTTGCTCCACTATATCGCAAACAAAACCGTCGGCATCCCTTATTATCCTGCCAAAGGGAGGAATCTCTCCTTCTGCGATAAAGGTGCCCAAGGTGCATACTGCACCCGACGCCTTGTGGGTCTGCCACATATCAAATAGGGTGCTGCGCTTAAACAGGGGCATATCACCGTTGATAACCATAACCTCGCCCTTATAATCCTTAAACGCCTCGGCAGCGCACATAACGGCGTGGCCGGTGCCCTTGCGCTCATCCTGAACAACAAACTTAATGTTGGGGAACGCTTCCATAACCGCTTCCTTGCAAAAGCCCACTACTGCGTAAACATCGTCTTCTGCCACAAACCCTGCCGCATCCAACACGTACGCCATAAGAGGCTTGCCCATAGCGGTACGCATAACCTTGGGCAGCATTGCCGCCTCGCTGTTCAAACGTTTACCTTGACCTGCCGCCAAAACAAGCAATCTCATACAACAAACTCCTGTCAAAAGCACATAATATTGCATAATCTAATACTACATTATACTCTTACGCTTTGTGCCTGTCAATAAGAAAAAGCGTATTTTTTATCAAGGAAAGGGGGAAAAGCCTGTTTTTTAACAGGCAGATCTATGGCATTATCCAAAGGATACTTCGCAGGCGCCAACGGAGAAAGGGGTTTTGTAAGCTATTTCGAAGGGGCGCTTTCCGATACAAAGGGCGTTTATATACTTAAGGGCGGTTGCGGCTGCGGAAAATCCGCACTGATGAAAAAGCTTGCGGCAGAGGCCGAGCGTCGCGGAGAGGCGGTTGAACGCATATATTGTGCCTCTGACCCCAACAGCTTGGACGGAGTGGTGCTGACCGAGCGCAGACTTGCTGTAGCAGACGGCACCGCCCCCCACGAGATAAGCCCCCGCCTGCCCGGTGCCGCCGACAGCATTGTCAACTTGGGTGAGTGCTGGGACGCCGCCGTTCTTCGTCAACGGAGAGGGGAGATAAAAGCTCTTGCCGATAAAAAAGAGGCGGCAATAAGAAGGGCGTACAGCCTGCTTGCCGCCGCGGGCTGTCTTACTGAAGAAAAGCTTAAGCTGTTGGAAAATGCGGTACTGTGGGATAAAATGTACGCCGCCGTTAACCGCCTTATAAAAAAGCTTGCGCCGGGCGGGGCGGAATTCAGCGCATCGGTGCGACTGCGCAGCGCCTTTTGCGCCGCAGGAAAGGTCAACGCCCCCGACTATGGCGAGAAAAGCCTTGTGCCTGTAAAGGACAGCTATGGAATAGCCCATTTGTTTTTCGAGCAATTGCTTGCCGCTGCCTACGGAAAGGGGCTTAAGGTTGCGGTGTCGCCATCGCCCTTGTCCCCAAGCAGGATAGACGGGTTGCTTATTGAAGATACAGGCGTTTTGATTGCGGTAGAGGAAGACTATGACAGCAAGCCCGTTAATTTAGAACGCTTTATAGACAAAGCAAAGCTTGCGGGCGTAAGAGGAAAACTGCGTTTTATTAACAAAACGGTTAACACTCTGACAGATGAAGCCCGTACAGCCATGGCAGAAAGCCGCGCCGCCCACGCCGCCTTGGAAGATATATACACCCCCGCTATGGATTTTGAAAAGGTAAACGGGATAACGGCAAAACTTATGGCAGAGATCTTCGCATAAAACGGCGACGGGGCGCATACCTTTTACAAAAGAGGTGTTATAAGCTGTGACTAAAAAAAGCGTTTTAAGTTCAGTAAAAACAATAATTTTGCGGTCGGTGATAGGTGTTGTCGCGGCTTTGCTTGTAAGTCTTGCGGGCGGCGCTGTGGCAATGAAGACTGCCGACCCTCTTAAAGCTGTGCAGACGGTAGCATTGCTATGCGTAGCCGTTGGTGCCTTTGTTGCGGCGTTCTTTGCCGCAAAAGCAGAAAAAGGGCTTGCCGCAGGTTTTGCGGCGGGCGGGTTCTATGTATTGTTTTTGCTGTTGGCATCCCTATCCTTTGAAGGTGGCGGCACGTCGCCCCTTTTGCTGTTGATAAGCGCCCTTGTGGGCACTGCTCTCGGCGCATTTGTTGCCAAGGGCAGAAAGCCAAGTACCGCCAAGCGGCTAAAACGGCTTACTGCGGGTAAGCCCCTGCGTTAACCGTCAAAAAAGACTGCGCCATATAGGTGCAGTCTTTTTTGACATTACGGAGAAAAAAGAAAAAGTCTTTCGCTTAATCGTCGTACTCGTCTTCAACCTTTACTATCTCGCCTGTTACGGCGTTGATTTTAACCTCGTACTCCTTGCCGTCGTAATTGAACTCTATTTGATACTTTCCGTCGTCAAGGTCATACTCAAGGTGTGTGCAATCGGCTTCGGCTATGCCCAAATGCTCAAAAGCTATTGCCTTTGCCGCATCCCAACCGATGTATTCGGTGTTTGTGTTGGCGGGAAGGTTATCATCGGGCTCTGTTTCCGCGCGGATTACCTCGCCTGTTACGGCGTTGATTTTAACCTCGTACTCCTTGCCGTCGTAATTGAACTCTATTTGATACCTGCCGTCGTCAAGGTCATACTCAAGGTGTGTGCAATCGGCTTCGGCTATGCCCAAATGCTCAAAAGCTATTGCCTTTGCCGCATCCCAACCGATGTAATCGGTGTTTGTGTTGGCGGGAAGGTTATCATCGGGCTCTGTTTCCGCGCGGATTACCTCGCCTGTTACGGCGTTGATTTTAACCTCGTACTCCTTGCCG